>JAOQAL010000342.1 GCA_025963615.1 Chitinophagaceae bacterium
ATTGTTGATTATGCGCACACACCGGATGCCTTGCTGAATGTGTTGGCAACAATTAAGAAGTTGCGGAAAGGACATGAGCAGATCATTACCGTGGTAGGTTGCGGCGGGGATCGGGATAAAACAAAACGACCGGTAATGGCAGAAGTGGCTTGTGAGCATAGCGGTAAAGTAATATTTACCAGTGATAACCCGAGAAGTGAAGATCCGGCGGAAATCATAAAAGATATGGAAGCAGGATTGGGAACCGCCGCGAAGAGAAAATATATCTCCATAGTGGACAGGAAAGAAGCTATCAAGGCGGCTATCAGCCTGGCGAAACAGGAGGATATTATACTGGTAGCAGGCAAAGGACATGAGAAGTACCAGGAAATAAAAGGAGTGAAGTATCATTTTGACGATAAAGAAATTGTACAGGAAATGTTTGAGTTGTTGGGGAAGTGAGAGCCTGGATAGCAGATGCTGGATAGTAGATGCTGGATAGAGGAGATGAATGAGAGGATTGAGAAATTAAGAATGAGAAGTGAGAAATGAGTATGGAGAAATCAGTCATAGATGATTCCATTCACCATTCACAACAAGAGTATTCGGACGGACGGTTCATTTATAAAAACCAAAATCAAGCTAGCAGGCCAACATGTTGTATCATTTATTTCAATGGTTTAAACAAGTGGGATTTAAGTTCCCGGGAAGTGCATTATTTGATTTTATCACTTTCCGGGTCCTGTTGGCCATGTTATTGTCACTGTTCATAACGCTTGTATTTGGTAAAAGGCTGATTAATCTTTTAAGGAAAAAATTAGTTGGAGAAACCGTTCGTGATCTTGGATTAGCCGGGGAACACACAAAGAAAGGTACGCCGACCATGGGAGGGATAATTATTATCCTCGGCATCCTGATCCCGACATTATTATTTGCCAACCTGAATAAAGTATATATCCGGTTGATGATTGTAAGTACGGTCTGGCTCGGCATTATAGGATTCATTGATGATTATTTAAAATTAAGGGCTAAAAAAATTGCCCAGGAGAAAGGAGAGAAATATAAGAAAGGAGATAAAGATGGATTAGCTGGATGGTTTAAGATCCTCGGGCAGGTGGGATTGGGAATTATAGTGGGTGCCACGCTTTATTTTAACAGTAATGTGAAAACGTGGCGGGAATATACCGGGGTCCGTAACGCCGCGGATTCCACACAGATAGTAAGATTGGTAAATGGCAAGGAAAAAATATTTATTGAAACAAAAGTGCCGGTAACGACGATCCCGTTTGTGAAAAATCATGAATTCAATTATTCAAAGTTATTACCGGCGGGATTAAGAGACTATACCTGGGTTCTTTACATATTGGTTGTAATATTTATTATCACCGCGGTTTCAAATGGAGCCAATATTACTGATGGATTGGATGGACTTGCTGCGGGAACATCCGCATTGATTGGAGTGTGTCTGGGCATTTTTGCTTATGCCAGTGGTAACTTCTTCTTTGCTGATTATCTCAATATCATGTACATCCCGAACCTGGGGGAGTTATCCATTTTCATTGCGGCAATGATCGGGGCTTGTGTAGGATTTCTTTGGTATAATTCATACCCTGCACAGGTTTTTATGGGCGATACGGGAAGTTTAACCCTGGGGGGGATCATAGCAGCCATTGCGATTATAGTTCATAAAGAGTTACTGATACCAATATTCTGCGGTGTGTTCCTGGTAGAACTGGTGAGTGTAATGATACAGGTAAGCTATTTTAAATACACGAAGAAGAAGTATGGCGAAGGAAGAAGGATTTTTAAAATGAGCCCCTTGCACCATCACTATCAGAAAGAAGGATACCATGAGGCGAAGATTGTAACGAGGTTCTGGATTGTAACGGTCCTCTGTGTGGTGTTAAGTATAGTAACATTAAAGTTAAGGTGAAAAATCCCAGGGCTTTTTAAAGTAAGCCGGATCAGCATACTGCATGAAAAACCATTCCGTTACCGCGGTAAAGATATTGTGGTGCAGCACAAACTGATACTTATGAAGAACCACCTCCGTACGCGCCGCTGAAGAAAAGGCGTTGACTTTTAGTTGTTGTGTTACAAATATTGAAATTATTTATTCTGCCCAACCTCTCTGTGCAGGAGAGGACAAGTGGGTAAGGTGTATGGGTAAAAGGTTTGTCATATTAGGAAGTGGTGAAAGTGGTGTGGGCGCCGCACTGCTGGCAAAACAAAAGGGATATGACGTATTTGTTTCCGATGCAGGCTCTTTGAAAGAAAATTATCGTAACGAATTGCAAACTGCTGCGATTGACTTTGAAGAAGGAAGTCATAGTGAAGAAAGGATTCTTGCTGCGGACGAAGTCATGAAAAGTCCCGGTATTCCTGAAAAGAATGAAATGGTAAAAAAGATCCGTGCCAACGGAATTGATATTATCAGTGAGATAGAACTCGCTTACCGTTTTAAAGGCAACAGTAAGATTATTGCGGTCACAGGCAGTAATGGTAAAACGACGACTACCGCATTGACCTACCATATTTGTGAAAAGGGTGGTTTGAATTGTGCACTGGTCGGCAATATTGGTTATTCATTTGCCAGGCAGGTGGCCGAAGATCCGAAGCCATTATACGTAGCAGAGATCAGCAGTTTTCAGTTAGATGATATCAAAACCTTCCGGCCGGATATAGCGATACTGACAAATATTACGGAAGACCATCTTGACCGTTACGATTACAAATTTGAGAATTATATCAGGAGCAAATTCAGCATCGCGGCGAACCAGCAGGCAAATGATCATTTCATTTACTGTGCCGATGATGAAGTAACGATGAAATACATGAAACAATTCAATATTCAATCTAACCCATTACCCATTAGTATGAGGAACGAATTAACCAAAGGAGCTTTTATCAAAGACGGGGATATGTACGTAAGAACAGGCGAAGACTTTGTATCAATGAGTATCTATGATTTTGCCCTGAAGGGAAAACATAATCAATATAATACCATGGCGGCTTGTGTTGCAGGATACATAATGGACATCCGAAAGGAAAAGATCCGTGAAGCGGTACAGGACTTCCAGGGACTTGAACACCGCATGGAACATGTTTCCACGATCCGGGGGGTTGAGTTTATTAATGACAGTAAGGCAACCAATGTAAATTCTACCTGGTATGCATTGGAAAGTATGACAAAGCCCACGATTCTTATTATCGGCGGCATTGATAAGGGTAATGATTATTCCCTGATGGAGGACATGGTAAAAGAAAAAGTGAAAGCTATCATATGCCTGGGTGTTGACAACAGAAAGATCCATGCGGCTTTTGAAAAAAATGTAAGCACGATCGTCGATACGGCCAGCGCCGCAGAGGCTGTACAAACTGCTTTTCATTTTGCCAGTAAAGGGGATGTTGTGTTGCTAAGTCCGGCCTGTGCCAGCTTTGATTTATTCAAAAATTATGAAGACCGCGGCAACCAGTTTAAGAAAGCCGTCAGGGAATTATGAATGGGCTGAAAAGCCAGTAATCGAATTGTAGAATTTTTAATAGGAAATGAGCGCAACGTTAAATATATCGAATCCATTTAAAGGCTTTAGTTACAAAACTAAAGGAGATAAAGTTATCTGGGCCCTGGTGGTGCTTCTTGTATTAGTATCCTTACTGGCCGTGTATAGCGCTACCGGAACGTTGGCGTATAAAAATTATAAGGGCAACACGGAAGTTTATCTTTTTAAACAGGTTGCTTTTATTGTTCTCGGCATTACCGTTATTTATTTTGCACACAGCGTTAATTATACTATTTATTCAAGAGTAGCGCAGATAATATTTCTTCTGTCCATCCCCTTGCTGGCTTACACATTGTTTTTTGGGGTCCGGATGAATGAAGGAAGCCGCTGGATACGCCTGCCGATAATTAATCTCACGATGCAGACATCCGACCTGGCAAAACTGGCTTTATTCATGTACCTCGCAAGATTGCTGAGTAAAAAGCAAAATGTAATTAAAGATTTTAAAAAAGGATTTCTGCCAGTGATGGCACCGGTAGCGATTACCTGTATGCTTATCGCGCCGGCGAATCTTTCAACCGCCTTATTACTGGGAGCGAGTTGCATGGTATTGATGTTTATTGGACGTGCCGCAACAAAACATATTTTATTGACCATGGGATTGGCGATGATCCCTATTATATTCCTGGTAGCCGCTGCGGTGATACGACATAAATCCGGTGGCGGGGAAGAAGCGCTTACCGTCGCTAAAAAAACATCGTCCGGTCTTTTTGGAAGAGTAGATACCTGGATCGGCCGGGTCGAAAATTTTATCTACGGTGGAAAAGATGCAGATGCAGATGCCATGTACCAGGTAAACCAGGCAAAGATCGCGATAGCGAAAGGTGGCTTTTTTGGTGTAGGTCCCGGCAACAGTACCACGAGGGACTATTTACCTCAGGCTTATAATGATTTCATATTCGCCATTATTATTGAAGAATATGGTTTATTCGGGGGGGCGTTTATTGTATTTATATATATCGTGTTCCTGTTCCGCTGTATCCGCATTTTCAGAAAATGCCCGTTTGCATTCGGAGCATTCCTGGCATTGGGGTTAAGTTTCACGTTAGCGATACAGGCCATCGCGAATATGGCAGTGACAGTGAATTTATTTCCGGTAACCGGTGTTACCCTACCCTTGATCAGTATGGGCGGCACAAGTTTCATTTTTACCTGCTTATCTATAGGCATTATTTTAAGTTTAGCGAGAAATGTGGAGCAATTAGAAGGTAAACAGGCGTTGGCATCTGCAGAAGAAGCAAAAGAAGAATAACGATGCTAAGTAAGAAAGTGATTATAGCAGGAGGCGGAACCGGTGGACATATTTTCCCGGCCATTGCGATCGCGAATGCGTTGAAAAAAAAAGATGCGGGAATTGAAATATTGTTTGTAGGGGCTAAGGGAAAGATGGAAATGGAAAAAGTGCCCCAGGCAGGATACCGGATAGAAGGATTGGATATAGCGGGTTTCAACAGAAGTTCTTTGATAAAAAACATCGGTTTACCGTTTAAACTGGTGAAAAGTTTTTTCCAGGTTCGTTTGATTATGAATTCGTTCCGGCCGGATGCGGTGATTGGTGTCGGTGGTTATTCAAGTTTCCCGGTATTGCGTTTTGCACAGGCTAAAGGAATATCAACCTTTATCCATGAATCAAATTCTTTTGCAGGAAAATCAAATATTCTGCTGGGAAAAAAAGCGACAAAAATTTTTGTTGCCACAGGAGGAATGGAGAAATTTTTTCCGGTTGAAAAAATAATGGTAACAGGAAATCCGGTTCGCGAAAGTATTTCACAATCAGTGATTACAAGAAATGAAGGAATTCGTTTCTTTTCATTGGATGAAAATAAAAAGACGGTTTTTGTTGTCGGGGGTAGCCTCGGGGCAAAATCCATCAATGAAGCGGTGTACAATCATTTAGACGAATTCCTGGGTAGCGGTTTACAATTGATCTGGCAAACAGGTAAACCCTATGTGGCAAAAGCGAAAGAACGTATAAAAGGAAAGCAGGGAATCTGGGCGAATGATTTTATTACAAAAATGGAATACGCTTATGCCGCAGCGGATATGGTCATAGCGAGGTCGGGAGCCATGACGGTTTCAGAATTATGTGTGGTAAAGAAGCCGGTATTGTTTGTTCCCTATCCCTTTGCGGCGGAAGATCATCAAAAAGTAAATGCTGAAACGCTGGTAAATAAAAACGCAGCGTTGATGGTAAAAGATAATGAGGCAGTAAATAAGGTGGTACCAATGATTATTGAATTGTCGAAAGACGAAAGCAGGCAGAATGAATTAAAGAAAAATATAGGAGCATTAGCCGTAACCAATGCTGATGAAGTGATAGCAGGGAAAATTATTGAGCTGATTTAAGCTGGTCCGATTAATACTGTCCTTATGAATCCCCCCTTCGGGGGGCTAAACTAAAAAACCGTATATCGCTCTTTACAATAGGGTAAGGGTTGTTGCGGGAAAAAGATCGAAATGGTAGAATTGATGAATGAGCAGCAGCATATTATGGTGCCTGAAATCCCTTCACCGGCTGGTGGGCAGGAAGGTTTAAAAGCTCTTTATTTTATTGGCATTGGCGGTATTGGCATGAGCGCCCTCGCAAGATATTTTCATACCCAGGGCTGGCGCGTGAGCGGATATGATAAAACGTCGACCGTTTTAACAAAGGAGCTGGAAGCAAGTGGAATCAGTATCCGGTATGAAGAAAATGTTGATGCGATACCAAAAGATGTGCAACTGGTAGTGTATACGCCGGCAATCCCGGAATTACATAAAGAATTGGTTTATTACCGGCAGCATGGTTTTAAGGTAGTGAAGCGTAGTGATGTGTTGCAGATAATAACTGAAAGCTCTTTTAATATATGCGTTGCGGGCACACATGGAAAAACTACCATTACAACAATGACAGCGCACTTACTGCGGGATACCGGTTATGGTTGTAATGCTTTCCTGGGTGGCATTTCAGTGAATTACGGGACCAATTTCTGGAGCAGTGAGCGGAATGTCTGTGTGATTGAAGCGGATGAATACGACCGGAGTTTTTTGAAGTTGAGCCCGGATATAGCGGTAATAAGTTCAATGGATCCTGACCATCTTGATATTTATGGAACAGCGGAAGCGATGGAGCAGGCATTTATTGATTTCAGTAATAAAGTAAAACCCCGCGGATTGCTGATCAGCAAATTGGGTTTGAAAAGAGGAAAAGAATTGAAACCCGAAAAACAGCTGACATACAGTTTGCAGGATCAAGGTGCTGATATATATGCCGAGAATATAGGAATGAAGAATGGAAGCTATGAGTTTGATGCCGTGATGAAAAATAACAGGTTCGGCAACGTGGTACTGAACATGGGTGGAATGCATAATATCGAAAATGTGCTGGCAGCTATAGCCGTAGCGGCTTCTTTGGGGATCGAGAATGATAAAATCAAATCGGCAGTGAGTTCTTTCCGCGGCGTGAAAAGAAGGTTTCAGTATATCATTAAAAACGAAAATCTTGTTTTTATCGATGACTACGCCCATCACCCGGAGGAATTGCGGGCCTTGATCACCGGAACAAAAGGTTTGTTCAGTGATAAAAGATGTACCCTGATTTTTCAACCTCACCTGTACAGCCGCACAAGAGATTTTGCGGATGGATTTGCGGAAGTGCTGGACCTGGCGGATGAAGTAATATTATTACCTGTTTATCCCGCAAGGGAATTGCCGATAGAAGGAGTGAATAGTGAAATGATATTGAGGAGAATGAAAAATAAGAATAAGCAGGCCATGAGTAAAAGTGAATTGATGGATTGGATAAAAAAAGAGTATAGTAAAAGAAATAACCGCGTATTGGTAACAGCAGGAGCGGGGGATATTGATGCCATGGTAGAGCCGGTTAAGGAAAGTTTGAACTGAGTTTAGTGAATTGCGGGATTCGAAAAATCATTTACTCACTGTAATCAGTGGTTATGGATACTAAAAGAACAATACGGAAAATCTTATTTATAGTCCTGGGACTGGTCACGGGTGTAGCCATGCTCACGCTGCTGATCGCGGCCATTGGCGAAAAGAAAAAAGGAGAATGTAAAGATTATAAGATAACGGTCAAATCGCTTCGCGGTAATTTGTTCCTGGATGATAAGGATGTATTCCGGGTCTTGTCAACTGCGACAGGCGGAAAATTGAAAGGACAAGCCGTTGCTGCAATAAATATCCGGAAACTGGAAGACCTGTTGGAAAATAATGTGTGGATACGTGAGGCGCAGTTATACTTTGATAATAATAATGTGTTGCATGTATCCGTAACAGAAAGAGAACCATTAGCCAGGTTGTTTACAACTGCGGGAAATTCTTTTTATATCGATAGCAGTGAAAAAAGAATGCCTTTGTCAGAAAAAATGAGCGCCAGGGTTCCCGTATTCACCGGCTTTCCCGATAAAAAGGGATTGACACAGAAAGATAGTTTGTTATTAAAGGATGTAAAAACAGTGGCGCAATTTATAAACAATCATCCTTTTTGGTTATCACAGGTGTCAGAAATCGATATTACGCCAGAAAGAAATTTTGAAATGGTTCCACTGGTAGGGAATCACCTCGTAAAAATCGGGGATGCAGAAAACCTGGATCAGAAATTTCACCGCCTGTTTCTTTTTTATGAAACAGTGTTGAGTAAAGCCGGTTTTGATAAATACAAAGTAATTGATGCGCAATTTAACGGGCAGATAGTAGCCTTGCGAAAAGGAGAAAAGACCAATGCCGTAGATACGGCCAGGTTAAAACTGAATGTGCAAAAAATATTAAGGCAGGCACTGGAAGAGCCAAACGATACCCTCGTAACCGCTAAACCGGTTCTTGCAAAGGCGATTCCTCTCAATACAACAGAACATCCCCTGGTGAAAGCTGACCAGGATGATAATTCAAAAGCTTCCGATCCTCCCTCCGTGAAACCTTTTATCAAATCCAATCCCCGAAAAAAACCAATGGTTGTCGTCCAGGAAAAAACGACAACACCGAAAACACCAAAAGCAGTGATGAAAAAGAAGAGGGGTGAATGACGAGCCGGTAATTTTTATAAAAACACCCGATACCGTGATCAAGAAAAAGCGCCAGGGAGAGTGGTATTAAAAAAATTATCAGAAGGGGTGAGTTGATCAATGAACCAACAGTCGGAGCGTGCGACGAAGGAAATGAGGCCATGAAAAAAACACAAGCTGGCTTAAAAAAGAAAAATAGTAATTAAATAAAGTTCAAAAAAACACAGGGGTCAAACAACAAAAAACACAAAACTATGAACAGCGAACAACCCATAATCGTCGGCCTTGATATTGGCACCACCAAGATTGCTGTCATTGCCGGACGTAAGAATGAATATGGCAAACTGGAAATTTTAGGGTTTGGCCGTGCCAACAGCAATGGCGTTAAACATGGCCAGGTGCTTAACATCGATGAAACGATTAAAGCCATTAAAACCGCATTGGAAAACTGTTATGCATCCAATCCGAACCTTGAAATTGAAGAGGTATATGTTGGTATCGCAGGTCATCATATAAAAAGTTTACAAACACGGGGCGACATTGTGCGTCAGTATACAGATGAAGAAATAACACAACGTGAAATAGATCAGTTGATCGCTGACCAGTACAGAACTTATATACCTGCAGGCGACCAGATCATTGATGTAATACCACAGGAATTTGCTGTGGACAATTTTCAGAATATACCCAATCCCATCGGCTATGGTGGCGTTAAAGTGGGCGCCAATTTCCATATCATAACCGGGGATAAAAATGCCAT
>JAOQAL010000349.1 GCA_025963615.1 Chitinophagaceae bacterium
ATTGAAATCAGTAAGATTATTCTGCAGCACCACACAGTTACTGAATGGTAAAACCTGTAAAGTATCCGTTGCATAGGTACTGCATCCACTTTGCAGGTATTGCGTCACGATATACGTACCCGGCGATGTTACGTTAATTGATGAACCGGTATTACTTCCCGAGATAACTCCATTTGCCGTTGACCATATATAGGTAGAGGTAGATACTGGGTTGGTTACAAAAAGATTGCTGACACTACCTGTATCGCATATATAGGGAGCGTTGGTGGCCACATTGGCCTTGGGCGCAAGAAAAAAATCGAAGGGTCCGATAAAATCTTTTAATTCCGATGTAAATGAAGTAGAAGCACGGCTTTTTACAAGTATCCTGCGGAAAGGCATTCCACAGGCATTTCCACCAAGCAAGGTAACCGGGTCAAGTCCCAGCTGGCTTAAGTTTACAGAAAATTCCATAAACTGTCTGGCCGTATAGGTTGTTACGACACTATTATCACCCAACACCAGTGAAAAGGGACCAGTCCAGGTATTATTCAAACTTTGAAGTCCAGTATAAAATGCACCTGCCGTGTTTGGCGTAATGCTGGCATAACCATATACTGCTCCAGAACCATCACCATCAAAAAGACCACTCCAGTTAAAAGCTTTTGGAGCTATTGTTTGCCAATCAGTTTTTTTAACCCAGACACGGGCCTCCACAAGCGTAAGCGATGAACTGCTGTATTCCGCTGTAAAAATAATATCGCCGGGTTGGGTGATATTTCCAGCGGCATCAAATTTCCATGATGTATGCCCTGCATCTGGTCCATATCCATAGAATTGCCGGGATGCCCTGTCATAATAAATATCAGTCTGATACATTTCGAAATCAAAATAACGGTTGCCGGTAGTATTTTCAATAGATACACCTCCTATCAACCACAAAGAATCTGTTGTATTAGGTCCAGCCCTCCTGACATGGCACATCATATCCAGAATTTCATTTTTGTCGGGAACACTTTGTGCAACTGGACATGACCAGCTTATCGGGCTCATGCCATTTTTGTTGCTTCCGGATGCGAATATGGTCGAATCATCACCGTGATAGTCTCTCGTATAAACAGCATCTATCAATAAACGGTTATTAACAACGGTATACGCAGGGAATCTCATCATGCGGTAAAAAGGAAGGCGACGGAAAGCAGGATCAACAGCATATCGTGCTACAATTGCCGCAGCCCCTGTCGTATCAATTACAAAATTTCCTGTTCCAAGTCCCGGCATCCGGAACCAGTCATCATTGCCTGCCTGAAATGCCCCATTAAAATAATTAGCCCTCAGGTCTGCGTCTATACCAAAGTTGGCCCGTATGGCCGGGGCGGTTATTTGCCCAAAGGCAATTTGGGATACCAGGTGAAGAATTAATAAATAGAGTAGATTTTTTTTCATAGGGATACATTTTAATTCAAAATCATAATATCAATCACTTCTAGTGGATACGCTTATTTCATGGAGCATACAGTCAGTCATTAATTTTATTTATAAATATCAACCGTGACGGCTTACAATATGCACTGTTGAAACCGCAGAACTTATTTTACTTCCATTCGATTGTACAATGATGATACGATAACTGATAAATCCCGGATAAACATTTTCATCTTCACATTTGTACGATCTTAAAGCATTGCATGATACAGAAGCTACATCTTCCCACATGGAATAGGGATCACCCGGATCTTCATAGGTCTTTTGAATTATAAACCCTGTTACACCTTCGCTTGATGTGATGCCCCAGTTAACTGAAACTCCTTTTCCCTGCCGGTGCGTCCTGAAAAATGACAGGTCAGCACTGAATGATGAAACTTCTTTTACAGTTATTAAAGGACCCGTTAAATTTTTCCTGACCGGAGAAGCATTCGTAGCAATAACCATGGTCAGAAACGCGAATAAAAAGCTTTTAGTTTTCATAAAGGGTGAATTTTATTTGTATAAAAATAGGCTTATGATTTTAAAAAAGGTAGGTACTTCTACTCGGCATTATTGCTACATGAAAACACGTAGGTTGAATTCAACTATATACTTAAACTAAAAGTAGAGATACCAATTAGAAAAATTGTACCCTGTATTAATAGCGGGGAAAATCAGCCGTTTATAGAGGCGAAGAAGTACTCATCCTTAATATCTCGTCCCCTCGATTTACATCAAATCATTGTTTCCATGTTTCATTTTTCTAAGAAGACTGGAAGACACCCGGAGTGGTGGACATGTATTTAGCCGTGAATTAATGCAGCAGGCAAAAGTATCGGAGATAAGGACTAGTCATAACTGAAGCGTCGAATGTATCTGAATCAAAGGTGAGAAACCATATTTATTTATCTCTTGCAACCATAAAAATCTGAGACTAAGAGCCTGATCAAACATCATTTTCAACTATCACCCTAAGAAAGCTCTTTGACTTCATGGCCATTGGAATGAGGTGATACTCCAAATGCCGCAAAAGTATTATTCGATTCCATCGAATGGCGTTCTTACCGGTAAGGTATTACCGGCAGGCTTTTTAATACCGGTATCAGCTGAAATATTTTCCAATGATCTCTTCCAGCATTTTTTGGGTCAATGGTTTTGTTTTAAAGTCAGAAACGCCATTAAACAGTTTTGCTTTCGTCTTATCATCGGGATTGCCGGAAGTTGTAAGCATTACCACAATGGAGTGGCTTTGAAATTGCTTATCCAGCTTATTGTATTCTTCAAGAAACTCCCAGCCGTTCATGCCAGGCATATTAATGTCCAGAAAGATCAGGTCAGGGTGTGTGTCAGGGTGATCTTTCTTTGATTTTAAATATTCAAGAGCATCCATTCCTGATTGCTTTTTTATAACCGTATTGGCCGCATCGCTTTTTTTAATCACTCTTTCGTGGTAAAAATTATCATCCCAGTTGTCGTCAATCAGCAGTATGCAGTTTATTTTTGTTTTCATAAAGATAAATTGGGTATGGCAAAATTAAATGTAGTTCCCTTTCCTACTACTGATTCGACCCAGATCTTGCCGTGATGGAGTTCAACAATTTTTTTGCAGTTAGCAAGTCCAATTCCGTTGCCCTGGTATTCATCCGTCTTGTGCAGGCGTTGAAAAATATCAAATATCCTCTCGTAATGAGCCGGTGCAATTCCAATTCCATTGTCACTTACCCAAAACTGCCATTTCCCATTTAATTTTTTAGAACCGATCTGAATTTGTGGTGAGACCTCTTTTTTTTGAAATTTAATGGCATTCGTAATAAGA
>JAOQAL010000372.1 GCA_025963615.1 Chitinophagaceae bacterium
CGGGTGGCTTTTTTCGTTTACTTTTTTTTCCACAAAAAAAAGTAAGAGGAAGAAATTGCTGATAATTAAGGAAGTTGCCTTGGCCAAACAAAAAGAAACGAAAAAGCAACCAAAAGCTCATTTGATATCCGAAAGCTCAACGAAGATTTAAAAATGGATTGTGGTGATATTGACTTTCGGTTTGATTTAAAGCCGGTTGATGATCATTAATCCGCCGACATTGTAAAATGAGTTAATAACCGCATTTTTCCCGTTAAATCTTTATCCAGCTTACTTTTAACCTAGGTGAATAGCTCTTAACTTGACGCCAATGCGGTCTGATCAAGAAATCAAAAATGATTTCAGAATAAATACCCCAGTAAAAGACAGCAGAGAACAATAAAAGGCGGTGCAAGCCTTGTAAATTGAAGTAACAAAAAGGTACCGATTATCACCATCACATTAATAAGGCTGATTGTTTTTGCTTCAATAAGTGATATGTCTTTCATGATATAAAATGTAGAAGCTAGCATGATACCAACAACAACTGCATTAATTCCTTCCAGGGATCGGTATACTGCAGCATACTTTTTCAGGTTGTGCCAGATAGGAAAGAAAAACAATACTAATAACGCACTTGGCAAAAAAATCGCGATCGCTCCGATAAGGCATCCGACTAGCTGCATTTTAGTACCCTCATCTTTTAGAGCCATGCCGCCAGCAAACGAAGCAATGGAAAAAACAGGACCCGGCATTCCCCGTACAATACCCATTCCGGTATACATATCATCTTTATCTATCGTAATTATGTTCTGATCCTTATTCTTTTCTTTTACGGCAACAGAACGGATACAAAACTGTTCATACATCATGGGCATCAATACTTGTCCCCCACCAAAAACAAGACTACCCATCCGATAAGTATTTTCAAACAGATTGATAGGCTTGCGGTGAGGCCAGTCATTTTTACGGGCGGTTTCGCTGATAAGTCCCGCCGTAATAAAAATTATTCCGAACAACCAAAAATTCCACCACCGGATCTGCTGTGGCTTCTGTTCAGTTTGCGGAATTCTTTTTCTGCTCAGGTTAGTTGCTATGCCGCCCAGCACAATTAGTAACGGAAATATTCCTGGTAATTTAAAGAATATATAGGTCGCTACCGTAGATACAAGCATGATGATCCATGTTATTGGATTTTTTATCGAAATATGAAAAGCCATAATGGAAGCATACAATAAAAACCCAACCGCCATAGGTGGAATAAATTTAAACACATCATTATGCAATGTTTTTTTATCAATGTAGGGAAGTAAAAAAGAAAAAGCACCCATTAATATGCAGGCAGGAATGATCCATATAATCAATGTCATGACGGCAAGCGGAACTCCACCTTGTTTATAACCGATAAGGGTAACCGTTTGTGTGGATGAAGCGCCAGGCAGCAGGTTACAAAAAGCATTATACTCGATTAATTCTTCTTCGGTAATATAAGGATACTGATGCACAAATGTTTTCATCATCATGGCAATATGTGCCTGCGGACCGCCAATAGCAGTGAGACTATAAAAAAAAACACTACGCAAAAATGCAAAGTGGCGGAGCATCATATAAGTAAATATAAAAAAATCAATTTGGATAATAAGACAGTTCTTTCAACAGCAATCATCTTTTATTGTAAATTCATAAAAATATCTACATGAGACGCTTTTTAATATTCACTTCCTGCTGCTTCTTTTCGTTTCAGCTTATAGCCCAGAAAGAACAATTGCTGCTGAAACAAAAGCTTTCAATTGCCGCGGATAAAATGGAACCGCAATGCATCACCTGGCGGAGAGATTTTCACCAACATCCGGAATTAAGCAACAGGGAATTTAGAACATCAAAAATTATTGCTGACTACTTAAGATCACTTGGCTTAGAAGTAAAAGAAGGGGTAGCTAAAACCGGAGTTGTAGGAATACTGACAGGAGGAAAACCCGGACCCTGCATCGGACTTCGGGCAGATATGGACGCACTTCCTGTAACAGAAAGAACCAGAGTTCCCTTTGCTTCAAAAGAAAAAGCGACTTATAACGACCAGGAAGTTGGCGTAATGCATGCCTGCGGACATGATACGCATATGGCAATACTAATGAGTGTGGCAAAAATTTTATCCGGGATAAAAAGCGAATTAAAAGGTACCGTAAAATTTGTTTTCCAACCTGCAGAAGAAGGACCTCCGGGAAATGAAGAAGGAGGGGCTCCTTTAATGATTAAGGAAGGTGTATTGGATAATCCAAAAGTTGACGTTATGTTTGGTCTGCACATTAATGCCCAGACTCAGGTGGGTATTATAAAATATCGTTCCGGCGGCATCATGGCGGCATCGGATTGGTTTGATATAAAAGTCAACGGCAAACAATCCCATGGATCGCAGCCCTGGTTAGGAATTGACCCGGTTGTTATAGCTGCCCAGATTATAACGGGTTTACAAACTATCATCAGCAGGCAGACAGAGCTGACTAAAAATGCCGCCGTAATATCCGTTTGTGTTATTAATGGTGGAGTACGGCCGAATATTATTCCTGAAACCTTAACTATGAAAGGAACTTTCAGAACCCTGGATAAGGAAATGCAAAAAGATATTACTGAAAAAATTGCACGTACAGCGACAAAGATTGCGGAAAGTGCAGGAGCTACCGCGGATGTAACCTTTGAAAATAAAACCCTGATCACTTATAATGATCCGGAACTCACTAAAAAAATGGTTCCCTCATTTATCGCAGCTGCTGGGGCCGGCAATACACTGGAAACCGATGCAGTAACCGGGGCAGAAGATTTTTCATTCTTTGCTGATAAAGTACCTTCCATATTCTTTTTTCTTGGCGGCATGACCAGCGGCACAGATCCTAAAACTACGGGGGCGCATCATACTCCTGATTTCTTTATAGATGAAAGGGGCATGAAGACAGGCATTAAAGCCTTTTGTAACCTGGTGGTTGATTATATGAACATGCCCAAATAAAACACATGATCAAAAAACTTTTTTGTCTAAGTATTTTCTTCTTAATTGTTGCTATTGTTTCCGCACAAAAAACGGATAAGAAACTACAGTTGAAAATTGAAGATTTAATAAGGGATTTTAAAGGTGATATTGGTGTTTATGTAAAGGATATTAAAAACAAAACAACGGTTGCCATTAATGCTGATTCGGTTTTCCCCACGGCAAGTATGATAAAAGTGCCGATTCTTATCGGCATAATGGATAAGATAAATAAAGGCGGGCTACAATATCACCAGCAACTTGTCTATAAAGATTCATTACTGTATGAAGGGGAAGATATCCTGGGATCCTTTAAAACAGGAGAAAAAATTGAACTCAGTAAGGTAATGATGCTGATGCTTACGATGAGCGACAATACAGCCAGCCTGTGGTTGCAAAGTTTAGCCGGAACCGGTACGCGCATTAATGAAATAGTGGACAGCCTTGGTTTTAAAATTACCAGAGTTAACTCCAGGACACCGGGTCGTGAAGTAAGCCGGAATGATTATGGCTGGGGCCAGACATCCCCGAAGGAAATGGCCAGCTTATTGGAAAAAATTTACCGCGGAGAAATTATCAACGATTCACTAAGTAATAACATGTTGAGGCTCCTGGGAAGAAATTATTGGGATGAACAAGCCTTATCGCAGGTTCCCCCAACGATAGAAGTTTTTTCTAAAAGTGGTGCTGTGGATGAAACCCGGAATGAAGTATTGCTGGTCAATGCGCCACATCACCCTTATGTATTTTGTATCTGCACAAAAAATAATAAAGATCAAAGCTGGAATGCCGATAATGAGGCGTGGGTGCTTACACGCAAAATTTCTAAATTATTATGGGAATATTTTGAACCACATTATCAGCGTTACTGAAAGATGTCTTTCCAAACCTGCAATCCTCCAAAATCCTTCCCGTCCGGGGCGAATCGACAATCTGTAGGAGTGATCGTGTTATTAAGCTGTTTACCCGAATAACCTATAATGGTTCATTCAACCGAATTTTCCAGCGCCTCCCGGTGACTGACTTAAAAACATATTCGGCTATAGTATAGCAGATCGGGACAGCGCCAATAATAATTTCACATAGCACGAATAACTATCGGGACTTTTTCTGTCGCAGATTCACTGTGACTATCGCATTGACGTCAAGTTAATTGTGATAGCAAGTCTGTTGTTTCTGTCAAGGGAGTAGCGATAAACTGCTGAGTTCACAGTAGCACAGAAGCCCCATCAGGGAACCAGCCCGAAAACGCGCTGTTATCGTTTTCGGGGGGCCTTTTTGTTTCTTTTTGGCCACACAAAAAGAAAGGAGAAAGAAATTGCTGATTAATTAAGGAAGTTGCCTTAGCCAAACAAAAACGAAAAAGCAACAAAAAGCTCATTTGATATCCAAAAGCCCAACGAAGATTTAAAAACGAATACTAGTCATGTTGACTTTCGGTTTGATTTAAAGCCATTTTTCCATTTAAATCCTTGCCCAGCTTGCTTTTATACCTATGTGAATATCTCTTAACTTGACGCCTATGCGATAGCCATCGGGACTACTTTTTTTTCCAAAAAAAAGTAAGAGAAAGAACAACCAAAAGCTCATTTGATATCCGAAAGCTTAACGAGGATTTAAAAATGAAAAAAGTAAGCAAAAAGCCTATCAAAAAAGACCAGAATAAATCCGGCTATTTGAATAATTGGTACACAATTAAACTCATCACATAAGCCAACCCGGTCATATAAACGAATTGTATAACAGGCCATTTCCAACTTTGTGTCTCCCGCCGCACCACGGCCAGCGTACTCATACACTGCATCGCAAACGCATAGAAAATCATCAATGAAAGACCAGAAGCTAAATTAAAGACTGGAGTTCCATCAGCGTAAACTGCAGCTTTCATTTTATCCTGCAACAACACATTATTTTCCTCCTCATTCCCTACACTGTATAGCGTAGCCATAGTCCCTACGAATACTTCTCTCGCCGCAAAAGATGTAATTAACGCAATACCTATTTTCCAGTCATAACCTAATGGAGAAATAACCGGTTCAATCGTTTTACCTAAAATACCCGCAAACGAGTTTTCTAATTTAGCTGTACGCCATTCGGCATTTATGGATTTACTATCTGCACCAGCCTGTCTCAATTGTTGCTGGTAATGCTGTGAAACTTTCTCCATTCTTTGCGGAGGGCCAAAAGAACTCAGTCCCCACAGAATAAGGCTAATGATCATGATGATCTTTCCGGCATCCGTAACAAATATTTTAGCCTTATTGATCATGGTTTGTACCACGTTATTCCATCTGGGCGGCCGGTAGGTCGGTAATTCAAGGATAAAAAAACTTTTCTCTTTTATCTTAATAAACCATTTTGCTACATAGGAAACAATGAGCGCCATGACCAGAGCTAAAAGATAAAGCCCCATCATGACCAAACCTTGTAATCCTAAAAAACCGAATAGATAAGTTTTTGGAATAACAAGGCTAATGATAATTGTATATACAGGAAGCCTTGCCGAGCAACTCATCAGGGGCGTAATTAAGATAGTAAGCAAACGTTCTTTCCTGTTTTCAATATTGCGTGCACTCATAATGGCCGGCACTGCACAGGCAAAGCCGCTGATCATGGGCATTACACTTTTCCCATTCAATCCCACATTGCGCATCAGGCGATCCGTCAAAAAACTAATGCGGGCCATGTAGCCCGTATCTTCGAGTAAGGTAATAAGGCCGAATAAAATCATTATTTGCGGAACAAAAACAAGAATCCCGCTTAATCCTGCCAATAACCCATTCATGAGCAGGTCGCTCCACCAGGCATCAGGTAAAATACCCGACAGGGTAGAATTTAGTGTTGTAAAAGCCAGGTCTATCCAGTGCATAGGGTATTGAGCCAGCCAGAATATACTTTGAAACAACAGGAAAAGTACTGCCAGCAAGATGAGATATCCCCAGCGGCGATGCAATAAGAGGTTGTCCAGCCTTTCTGTAAATAATGTCTTTTGTAAGGGATCTGGTTCCGAAACGGATTGCTGCATTACATGTTTAATGCGGGCATACCGTTGCATTATCTCTTCAGCCTGTGTCTTGGTAGGGTTAAACTTATTTTGCTTTTCGATATTTTCTATCTTTTCCTGTATGCCATTGTTAAGTAAAAGAGATTCATGATTGATCAGATAATGGATCGCAGTATAGTCGCTTATTTGTGGAAACAAGCCCTTTACCTGTTCGATAGATGTGGCGGCCAGACCTCTATTTTCAATAAAATCACGGACAGGTGCCTGGTAAAGTTGTCCCGCAGTTTGCTCAATGGCTTTCTTTAATTGAGGTATACCCTTTTGTTTCCGGGGATTGACCGGTATAACAGGCACACCCAACTCTCTTTCCAGCTCGGGTATATTGATGCTGATCCCTTTTTTCTTTGCCAGGTCCATCATCGTTAAAGCGATGACAAGTGGTTTTTTAAGGTCAATGATCTGGCTGCAAAACAGCAGGTTTCTTTTCAGGTTACTGGCATCAGCTACAGCTACAATCACATCCGCCTTAATTTCGTCATCCTGGTTCATTAACACTTTATAACTCACCCATTCATCCATTCTTTTTGGGTATAGACTATAGGTTCCCGGAAGATCAATTATTTCTGCTGAAGAACCGTCGGCCAGTAACGTGTTCCCACTTTTTTTGTCCACTGTCACACCAGGGAAGTTGCCTACTTTCTGGTTCAGCCCGGTCAGACAATTGAACAACGAACTTTTTCCGCTATTGGGGTTACCAACGAGGGCGATATGTATTTTTTTCTTTGACACGTTAACCAAGGCTGCAAAAGTAAAACCTGCCGTTTAACCAAGCTTACGAATTACGATTTAAAAAAGAATAAGCAGACAAAGTTTCTGTAAAATGCCTGGCCTCTTACTTATTAAACAACCTGTTCAATACCTTTGCCTGTAATATTAACAAATCCTATCATGATTCTGTTGCGTTTAAAGTTCGGGTTCATTTTTTTGCTCACTACTTTTTTAATTCATGCCCAAAAATTAAAAAAGGCCGACAAGGCCATTATTGCTAACCTTCAAAAGCATATCAGTTACCTCGCTGATGATAAACTGGAAGGAAGGCGGGTCGGTACCGCCGGCGAGGCATTGGCCATGGATTATATCCGTAGTGAATTCGAACAAATTGGCTTGACGCCAAAAGGAAATGATGGCTTTGCGCAGTCCTTTGAAATTAATGATGGGAAACAGGTGGATTCAACCACTTATTTTTTCATAAAAGGTAAAGAATTAAAGCAAGCGAAAGATTTTTTTCCATTTGCATTCAGCGCTGATGCAACGATACA
>JAOQAL010000411.1 GCA_025963615.1 Chitinophagaceae bacterium
CACCCTCTTTCACCCATTTGATTTGCCTTTCGGGTTCTAATGAAAAATGGATCCCGATTGACAATCCTTTCTGACGGGTTGCTTGAATAATTTTCTTTACCGCTGTTTCAAAAACAGGATGATCATACTGTTCCGGGTAACCGAGACTTACAGAAAGGTCGTGTGGGCCAATAAAAACAGCATCTAAACCGGGAACAGATAATAACTCATCGAGTTTATTAATTGCCGGAACACTTTCGATATTCGCTATGCACATATTCCCTGCATTAAACTTTTCAATGTATGCCTGCATCTTTTCATTCAACGTTTCCTCTCCGCTCAATAAGCGTTCCAGTAAAACACCTTTTAACGGCTTGTATTTTACTGCGCCCACCAGGTCACGGATCTGATTTATGGATTCGAGGTAAGGAGCTACCACCCCGGTAGCGCCTGCATCAATAGCCTGCGAAGCGAGGTAGGGATCAGGACTTGGAATACGTACAATCGGTGAAATGCCATACGCTTTTATCAGCTGGCACAATCTTGCGAGATCAGCCCGGTTCATTGAGATGTGCTCAGTATCAATAAAAGCAAAGTCAAGTCCCGCTTTTTGTAGACTGGCCGGCCAGGAAGGCGCCGTTGAAGTAAAACAAGTACCATAAACCCGTTTCCCCTCCTGTAATTTTTTCAATACGCTCATAGCTGCTGATTGTATAGTGTCAGTTTAATAATTAGTATAAACCGTGGCTCTCCCAATCAAAATTAAAACATCCGTGTTTAAGTTATTTTTTCTCAGCCGGGTCTTCCGCCATGGCTGCAATAGCTTGTAAAAACCAGGCGGCATGAGGAATCCATTGCTCTGTCCACCGCCACTCATTACCCCCCGCTTCTGTTTTAAAGTCTATGCCGCTGCCATCGCCGTTACCCTCTTTTCCTGTAATACCATTCGATATGCCTCCGCGACCCGATCCATGACCAAAGTTTGAACTCATATAGGGTACATTATTTTCCCCAAACTGGTACATAAAACACATCGAATACGGATTACAACCCAGTATCCATGATAATTGTTGCGAGGCAAAGGCCGCCAGCGAATCTTTTACACCCCAGCCGCCTTTTTGGGGATAAACAAGCCTGCCTCCGGTTATGGCAGCTGTTGCCAGTGAACCCAATCTCGCATTCTCACCCTGCCACCACCAACCCGTTTCATTTTCATGCGGTATAAAAAAACCATCTTTAATGGTACCCTGGTACAAAAAAGATTGCCGGGCGTAACCAAAAGGATTACTAACGTTATTGGTCACACGTAAATTATAATCAAGCGCCTTTTTAATCACGCCTAATGTCGGTTTCCGGAATGTATTGTCCTTTTCTTTATCCAGGTACCTCACCAGGGCTATAACGGGCAATCCCGCATCTGAAGCATGCCAGTAAGGGCGGTTGGAATCATTGGAAATAAAATAACCGTCATTTGACATTCGGGCACCGAGATGACGGGCTCTTTTCCTGGCTTCATCCCGGTAGAAGCTGCTGTCAGTAGCTATCCATAACTCCGTAGCGGCCATCAGGGCACAGTAATCATCAATTATATTTTCCTTCCCATCATCATCGTACCGGGTATTGTTAATTATAAGATGAGCAAATGCACGTTGGGCCCCTTCAAGATATTGGGCAGCCGTAAAGGCACCATCTTTTTTCCAACGGGAAATACGGGCCAGCGCGGCGATGGCCATACCGCCGCCTTCGCGGAAAGCACTTTGATAATCCGATGTTGTTTTACTATCTGCCAGCAAGCCAACCACACGTCTTGCGCCGGGATCTTTATTAAAGTAGCTGAACACGATCATATAAAAATAATCATCAGCGGAAAGCGCCCGCATCATATAATCAGCTCCCCACAAGGCTTCATTTTCCAGGGAATCCTTCACCCCTTCCTGTTTCAGTAATTTGGGTATCGCTTCAGCAACACGAACCATCGACCAGGTAACCAGCGGCGTTTGTTGCGGCGACATAAAATTCGCATACGCGAGATGCGAAAAATATTTACTCACATCTCCCGAAGCATCGCACCAGCCTCCCCGCATATCAACGGTCTTTGAACTTCCATAAAGTAATAACTTTTCATCAGCCGCCAATTCTGCAGGAGTGTTAGCCCTTTGTTTATTGTAATAGTGAACAATGGAAGGAATCGTAAGTTTCGCGAGCGCTTTTACTTCGACAGCAAACACACCGGACGTATATCTTTTGTTATCGACCGTGATACTGATTTTATATTTACCGGCTTTCCGGAACGAGGTGAAATCTGCGCGGTAAAAAAAAACTTCCCGGCGCCCACTCTTCAATGGTCATGGTGGTTCCGGACTGTCCGGTAAATTCTTCTTTTGATGTTGCCAGATTGATGAGGGTGAATTTGATGGTTCCCTTCATTTCCTCATCAGTACGGATAACAGCCATCTTCGGGCCTTGCAAGTCATAAGCAACCTGGTTAATGTAGATGACGGGGCTGGTATAGCCGGTAAGCGAAATAAGAAAAAACGCGGTAATGACAATCAGCCCGGGAGTGAATTGCTTCATAAAAATTAATTATAAAAATAGATAAGAGTGGTTTTAAATTAATGTTTTCGTCCCAGCCATAAAATCGCCTGTGCAAATAGGGTGTTCTGTAAAGCGTTCGTAAGAACCTGATCGCCATGACCCATATTCATGTAAAGCATTTTGTATCTTGTGTTGGTCCACACAACCGGGCAATCGCCTTCGGTAATCAAATCTTTTTTCCCGAGCGGGTAATTGGAAGGATCCAGCGTAACCAGCACTTTCACGTCTTTATTTAAACGGACACTGGGCTTCCAGATATACCATTCATTTATTGGAGAAATATAGGTTTTAGGTAACCCTTTCGTTACCGGGTGCTTATTATCGTCCACGATCAGTTTGGCCGGTAAGGGCGGCCAGTTATTGGTATAAAAAACAGCACCGCCCAGGAATTGAACAAACCAGGGCCATTGGGTGTATTTGTCATTATAAGCCGATACGTGAAATCCCAGCCAGCCACCTCCTTTATTAATATAGTTTTCAAATGCGCGGCGCTGGACTTCGTTCTTTGCAAATTCATTGACCCATACGATCACCTGGTATTTCTTCAACACCTCATCATTCAGGTTTGACCAGTTAGTAGTGGTGTCAAAGATAAAATTCTCCCTGGCCGCCAGCTTTTGATAAAAAGGAAGGATGTCATTGGCAAAATCGACATGATCTCTTTCCACCGTTGTGGTATAAAACGCCAGCACCCTGAAAGATGGTTTTTGACAAAATGAATGCGGGGCAGCAAAAGAAAGGATAAAAAAAATGCAACAAAAAATTTTTACAACCCCTTGGTTTCTCCTTTTCATGAATGGTATATTTAGTCGCTGAATGTTAATAAAATCATTTCCCGGCAGCCCAGAAAATAGCATTGCGGAAAATGGTTTTATACGACGCATTATTAAACAGGTCGGGGGAATGCCCCATGAATATATAAATGTTGCGGGCAGCGACATGGTCGTTGGTCCAAATGACAGGATGGTCGCCCATCTTGATCGTCCGGGCAGGAGTATACGAGGATTCATCCACGCTTGCAATGACATGCACCTGGGGCCGCGGACTTTTATCGTAGGTGTACCATTCTTCTTTTTCAATGGTAAATGACGCTGGCAGGCCTTTCATACAGGGATGGTTCTTATCTTCAACATTTACATTGCCGGATGCAAAATCAGGGATATAATCTTTCCATTGGATGCCACCCATAAAATCATGAAACCAGTTCCACATCGGGTATCCGTCGAACGTTCCCAACAGGGTGGCATGATGAAAACCAATCCAGCCGCCACGGCCTTCATCTATATATTTCTGAAATGCAGCCGCCGCTTTTTCAGTCCATCCATAGGGCGCCTATTCAATTGAAGCAAAAAAATGGCTGGATAAACTGG
>JAOQAL010000125.1 GCA_025963615.1 Chitinophagaceae bacterium
GTACGCAAAAAACCTATACCGTTAGGAGGTTTATTTCTCGACCGGACTGATTTGTGGATGACGGAAGGCCAGTATAATTTTTCTAATGTCATAAAGTTTGCAGAAGTATTAGTGGGAGGCAATTGGAAACAATATGTATTAAACAGTGAAGGAACCTTGTTTGCAGATAAACCCGGCCAACCGATTAAAATAAATGAGGTGGGAGCCTATATACAGATCGGAAAGGAAATTATTAAAGATGTAGTAAAACTTACTGCCGCTGGCCGCTATGATAAAAATGAAAACTTTAAAGGTCGTTTTACCCCAAGGGTTACAGCAGTTATCAAACTGGCAAGAGATCATAATATCAGGCTTTCATTTCAGACAGCTTATCGTTTTCCAAGCACGCAGCAACAATGGATTGACCTGGATGTAGGAACCGGCCGACTGCTGGGGGCCAACAAGGCACTTTGGGAAAAGTATGATCTGATTAATAATCCTGGCTACGATCCTGCTACTGTTCCACCACAAGGAAGCGAACTGATTAGGGTAAAATATATTGAAGTAAAACCTGAATCAGTTACCAGCTTCGAAGCAGGTTATAAAGCGCTTATTACCCCGGACCTTTTGCTTGACGTGTATGGATATTATGGTAATTACCAGGATTTTTTAAGCAGGAGAGACGTTATCCAATTCCCTGGTGGCGTGCCTTCACCTACGTATAAGGGCTTCTCCGTTGTAGTGAATTCGCCGGAAAAAGTTAAAACCTATGGTTGGGGTGCCAGTCTTGAATGGAAATTACCCGCTGGATTTGTAGTTAATACAAACATATCTTCAGATAAAATAGACAATGTACCAACCGGCTTCCAGGCTTCGTTTAATGCACCTGCCTTAAGAACAGTACTGTCACTGGCTAATACAGGTTTTGGTCAAACTAAATTAATTGGTTTCAACATAACCTGGCGTTGGCAGAAAGGATTTTTCTACGAAAATGATTTTGCACAAGGAGATTTGCCTGCCTTTCATGTTGTAGATGCTGCTATTACTTTCAAATGCCCTAAAATAAAATCATTAATAAAACTTGGTACGAACAATATGCTTAATCAGTATTACCGCACTGCAGTCGGTAATCCAAGCATTGGGGGATTGTACTACATAAGTTTTGCTTACAATGTTTTATAAGAAATTTTAAACGCTATTAAAAAAAAATTTATGAAACGGAATATTAAAATATTCACCACTGCAGTACGGATAATTATATCGGCCATTATATTTATCTCCTGCAATAAAACCTTACCTGAACCTGAACCAATTACTACAACTCCACCCGGGGGCTCTTCCATACTAAAACAATTGGATGATCCTGATTTCAGTATTTTAAAAGCTGCTGTAACCCGTGCGGGAACAGGCATTACAGGTCTTTTAGGTGATTCAACAGGCGTGTTTACATTTTTTGCACCCAATAACGCAGCATTTCAATTTTCAGGTATTCCAAGTGAAGCGGCCCTTGGCTTTTTCAGCCCGGGACTTTTAGATACCATATTGAGATATCATATCATTGGTGGACAGAAAATTATGTCAGCAGATATATCAACTGACTTTCCCAATATGTATCTGCAAAGCTCTTTTGTATTAGCACCACCTTCAGCCAGTTTACCTCCCGGCCTCCGGATGCCGGTTTTTCTTTCCAAAAGAGGAAACTTTGTGTGGGCAAATAATATTCCTGTTATACAGGCAGACCTCGAGGCATCTAATGGAGTTATTCATAAAGTAGCCGCCCTGGTTGCGCCTCCGGCTAAGGCATTGTTTGAAAGAATAGCTGCCGACCCTGACCTGACTTATTTATATGCTGCGGTACAAAGAGCGGATAGCGGTGATGCGGCTAAAACATTACAATCTGCTTTGTCGAATCCGGCAGCAAACCTGACTGTTTTTGCACCCACGAATCTGGCGTTTCGGCAAATATTAACTGGCCAGATTACGTTGGCGTTGATAGGACTGGGTTTGGATCCGGTTACAGCGTCTGCGACTGCTACGGCTTTGGCTTCTACACCTGCCGTATTTCAAAACCCTGCTTTATATGGTGCAATCAGCGCACAAACTGTGAAAGGCCTAGTGGTGTATCATATTTTAGGAACCAGGGCGTTCTCTGTAAACATTCCTGCTATCACCACGAATGTCCCAACCTTATTAAATACTGCCATCGCAGCCCATCCGGGAGTGGCCCTGCAGGCAACTTTTGGTGCAACAGGTGTAACCGCGGCGACGGTAAAAGGCCTTGCAAATCCTACGGCATCAAATATTCAGATTAATCCCACACCCGAACCCAACGGAACCAGCGACCAGCATTATATAAACGGTACCCTTCACAAAATAGATCAGGTGCTACGACCTCAATAATAACAGAAGATATCTTTATGAAGAGGCTGTCTTAAGAGGTAATTTTAAAATAATCCCGCAGAGTTGTTGAGAAAGTAAAGATCGATTCGTAACAGTTCATCTCTTTGCGTTCTTTGCTTCTTTGCGACCTTTGCGTGAAACATTCCTTTTAAGACCGCCTCTTGATCAGCTTAATGTTTTGGTGGTTTCCCCTATCAGTAACCCGTTATGATAAAGCCGGATCCGGTATATCCCTTTTATGAATTTATCATAATCGAGAGAAAAGGTCAATGGCTTTTTTTCACCCTGGATATAATCAAATTTTATTTTTCGGGTGAATAGTTTACCGTGTTCTTTTTTTGTATCAAAGGTTCCCGAATCCCAGATTTCATTGGTAATTACGGTGCCATCCGGCTCGGATAATACAACATATATTTCTGTATTGGAAAATTCTGCGACGTTATTTTGAGCCATAAAAGAAACGACAACTTTATTAGCACTTTTTGCTTCTGAAGTTTCCGTTTCCGTACCAGGCGATGTCTTAGCGTCTACCATGGTCAGTCTTAATTCAGAGGCAACGAGTGTGGAAGCCGGGATTACCATTTTCTTTATTTCTTCATTTTTAGAATCCAGGCTGGAAAAATCCGCATGAAATTCTTTGACCTCCTCACTAAGCTGATTAAGTTCCCCATTTAATTTTTTTCTTTCCTTTTCGGATGACGTGCTTTCAATTATCAATTGATCAATCAAAGCCTGAAGCTCCCGGATTTTACTTTTAGCAGCTTTCAATTCTTCCTTTGTTATGTTTTTGTTGCTGAGAATTCTGTTGATTTCATTTTGCAGTTTTGAAATGGCTGTTAACCGGATATGCAGCCGGCCCTGGAGTGAGTCGCGGTTGGCAAAAGCTGAGTCAATCGTTTCACCCATTTCATTAACAGATGAGGCATACAACTTCTGTAAGGAATCCCGGATGGCTTCTGCCATACCCGATGTATCCTTGATCATTACTGCGTTTATTTTATTTGAATACTGGTTTTTGTCATACAAGTGATAAACCCAGGTGCCGACAAGGCCAAAAGCAAGCAGCAGCATCAATAATGACTTTCCGTCGTTCATAAAAATACTTGTAAGGTGAAAATATAGCAATCAATTGAAGAATATTACAGGTATTTTCCGAAGGCTAACGAACTTACAATGTACATAAAAAAACCGTCTCGTATATAACGAGACGGCTGAAGTTGTAGGAAATAAAAACTTCAATTAACCGAATAAACCACCTTTTTTAAGAGTTCTTGTGCCTTCACCAATTTTGAACCCATTATGATAAACTTCAATTTTATAATCGCCTCTCTGGAAATCAGTCTGACGGAGAGGAACTTGTACGTTCTTATGAGTTCCCTGCTCATATTCAGTGGGTACTTTTGACGTAAATGCTTTTTCACCATCAGTACGTGTGGTAAGTGACCCTGAACCTAAAGCCGGATCAGTAACTACTTTACCATCAGGCGCTGTTACAATTACATACAAATCAGCAGCACCAGATTTTGCAATGCGGTTTTCCACATCAAAGGAAATTACCAGTTTGTCGACGCGCTTTGCGGTTGAGGTAACTTTTTCTTTTCCGTTTTTCTTTTCGTGAATCGGAGTAATCTGAATGTTTGAAGCACTGAATGTAGAACCTACATCAACAGTTGATTGCAATTCCTGCTTTTCTGAAGTTGTAGTAGCCAGGTTTTGTTCAACAACCTGCTTTTCTGCAGAAAGCTGCGTGTTTGACGCCGTTAACTGCTGATTTTCTCCACTGAGACGTGTAACCTCAGCTTCCAATCCATCGATTTTGCCATTCAGATCGGCAATAAGGGTCTTGGCATGTGCTAATTCAGCCTGGGTAGCATTCTTATTCTTTAGGATGGTGTTGATCTGGGTCTTCAGCTTGGCAATATCAGTTTGTCTTTCAGACAACTGACCTTGAAGATTGTTATTATTACCTGTTAATGAATCCAGGCGGATCGTAACATCATCATACATTTGTTTCAGAGAATCTCTTTGAGACAAATAGCCTACGCTTTGTTGTTCCGTTTGCTGAAGCTTTTCCCCTGTTTTATTTTTATCATACAGTAGGTAGCCCCAAGTGCCTAAAAGGCCTGCGGCCAATATACCAATCAGTATATTTTTGGAACCGCTTTTTTGTGGTTCATTCTGCGGGTTGGCAGAAGGATAATTTGTTTCTGTCATTGTTGAAGGTTTTAGTCCTGAAATTTTTGTTTTTGAGATTTTTTAAAGCATTTTCCAATTTAGCTCCTCTTCCAGCTATTGAAAAGTGGTTCGAACCCATAATTCCGAAAACCGTGCCAGATTCGCGTGGAGGTTATCAACTAATGTCAATAACCTCTAAAATAAAAGGATTTTAACGTTGTATCTTAGCGCCTTATGAGTGAGGATAAGATCATACTGGACTGGCAAAAGGGCGTTTTTAAGCCTGTTTACTGGCTTGAAGGGGAGGAGGAGTATTTTATTGATAAAGTGATGGATTATGCTGAACACCAAATCCTGACCGAAGCCGAAACGGGTTTTAATCTCACCGTTTTTTATGGTAAAGATGCAGACTGGGCCGCCATAATCAATGCCTGCCGCCGGTACCCCATGTTTTCCGGGAAACAGGTAGTTCTTTTAAAAGAGGCCCAGCAAATGCGGGACCTGGATAAATTGGAGACTTACATTGATAAGCCACTACAGTCAACGATTTTTGTAATTTCCTACAAGGAAAAAAAAGTGGATGGCAGGACGAAACTGGCAAAAACACTGAAGGAAAAAGGAGTTATGCTGACTACAAAAAAAATGTATGACAGTCAGCTGCCTGAATGGACAAAAGAATTGGTGGAAAAAAAAGGCTTCTCCATATCGCAAAAAGCTTTGCGCCTCGTGGTAGATCATATTGGAAATGATCTTAACCGCATTGAAAACGAAATAGAAAAACTTTCCCTAAATCTGGGTAAACGAAAAAATATTACAGAGGAAGACATCGAAGAATATGTGGGGGTGAGCAAGGATTTCAATGTTTTTGAATTACAGGCAGCCCTCGCCAGCCGCGATATCGGGAAAGCCATCCGGATTATTCAGTATTTCGATGCCAATCCTAAGGTGGCGCCGATACAGTTGGTGCTACCGTCGCTTTATGGATTTTTCAGCAAGGTGTTTATGATTTACGGTGTTCATTCAAAAGATGAAAAAACGATTTCGCAGGCGCTCGGCGTTCATGCTTTTTTTATTAAAGACTATATGAAGGCCGCCCAGGCATATACCTATTCCGGGGTTGAAAAAATTTTACTATTGCTCCACAATTATAATCTCAAAAGCGTCGGGATTAATAATGTGGGTACCCGGGATGCTTCCTTATTAAAAGAAATGATCGTAAAAATGATTGCGTAAATGCATTGCCCTGGTTATTAATAATCGCATTTATTTATGCAACTTGCAGCTTTACAAATTGACTGGTTTTAAATCTCTATTTCACTTTATGAAAAAATTTATTTCTGTTTTCCTGATTGTTACTACTGTTTTACTAACTGGATGTTTTGAAGTTACCCAGGACCTTACTATCAATAAAGATGGCAGCGGCACTATTTCCAGCACAACCGATATGAGCCAGATGGTGACCCTGGCCATGCAGATGGCGGGAGATAAAATGAAAGAACAGAAAATGAATATGGATACGACCATCGCGTTCAAGACCGTCCTGGATTCTATAAAAGATATGTCCGCCGCCAATAAAGAACTTTTGAAAAATGGCCTCGTTCATGTCATCATGAAGATGGACGACAGCAAGTACCTGATCAATTCTTCCATTCCCTTTAAAAAT
>JAOQAL010000473.1 GCA_025963615.1 Chitinophagaceae bacterium
GGGTTAATGCCGCGCTTTTGCAACGCTTCATTCCATTCTTTGTTCCCTCTTACAATGTCGGAAACGATGGTATCCTCTTTAAATTTCCCAATGGGTTGCTTGCCTTCAATTTTTTCGTACGATAATAATTTAGCTTCCCGCAAATCAATGACTGCTTTCACCATCGTATTGGTTGGATAATCATACAAAAGCGCATAGCCCTCCCTGCGAAAAGTTTCCCCGGGCTTATAAGCGAGCACCTCCTGCTTGGGCGGTTCTTTGAGATTGATGATGCTAAAGAGGCTGGTGCTGTCGTTTCGGACTTTGCCAGCTTTCAACAGAACGTCCCTGATCAGCCGGATTTCATTGGAGTCCAGGGGATCCAACGGGTGTTTGTATTGCAATACTGTGTTTTGTGAATAAGCCTGGCTGATGTTTATCAGCAAGATCACCAATACGCAAAGAAAGTGTTGATTTTTTCTCATTTTATTTTTCATTTCATAAATAACTGTTTTGACAGCAGTAGCGAATAATTGACATCCATCCGCCTGGATGTTTTGGTTAAGCTTGCATCAGCCACATCATACCTTGAACATCTTGTTATTTTCTTCTTTAAGAAACACCCTGATATCCTGTGAATTCTCCATTTCCATCACTTTGCGACAAGTTTCTTTTGCCATTGACACGCTGCTGCTGGTGATAATATTCTTTATAAAAGGAATTGAAACCGCACTCATCGAAAATTCTTCCAGTCCCATGCCTATTAACAAAAGCGTTGCCAGGGGGTCTGAAGCCATTTCTCCGCAAAGGCCAACATGAATATTATTTTTATGGGCTTGTTCAATCGTATTCCTGATCAAACGCAATACGGCAGGATGAAACGGATCATACAGATCTTTTATCTTTTCGTTCATCCTGTCGACCGCCAGCGTGTATTGGCATAAATCATTTGTTCCGATACTGAAAAAATCAACCTCCCGGGCCAGCATATCCGCCGTAATTGCGGCGGATGGTATTTCAATCATAATACCAATTTCTATCTTTTTATTAAATTCAGTATTCCTGTCTAACAACTCATTTTTAGCCACCGCCAAAACCTCCTTCGCTTCCCGGATTTCCTGAACATTCGAAATCATAGGAAACATAATTTTTAAATCTCCGAACACACTGGCGCGCAAAATTGCTTTCAGCTGGGTGACAAAAAGATCTTTTCTGTCGAGAGATATCCGGATAGCCCGGTATCCCAAAAAAGGATTTTGTTCGGCAGGCAATCCGAAATAAGACAATTGTTTATCTCCCCCGATATCAAGAGTCCGGACAATAACAGGTTTATGTTTGGATTTTAACGCCGCTTTTTTATAAAATTCAAATTGTTCTTCCTCTGTTGGAAATGATTTCCGGCCCATATAAAGAAGTTCGGTGCGGAAAAGGCCAACCCCTTCTCCGCCGTAATTGAACACATCGTCCATGTCATCGCCACCCGAAATATTTGCGGTGAGTTTTATTTGTTTTCCATCGATCGTAATGGCAGGAACATTTTTTAATTTTTTTAAAAGTTCTGAATTTTTTAAAAATTCCTGTCGTTTTATTTTATACTCCTCAACCGTCTCCGGCCCAGGATTAATAATCACGAGGCCATTGGAACCATCAAGAATAATTATATCATCTTGTTGTACCATTTTTAAATCCATCCCGCAACCAACTACAGCGGGTATTCCTCTTGATTTAGCAATGATTGCTGCATGAGCGGTGCGCCCCCCAGCCTGTGTGGCAAACCCGGCAACATTTTTTATATCCATTGTCAGCGTATCAGAGGGAGTCATGTCGTCAGCAATAATAATTGTATCTGGTTCGAATGGTTGCATGTCCGACCCCATTGAACTGTTTAAATTCTTCAAAATCCTGTCACCAATATCCTGCACGTCTGCTGACCGGGCGCTCAGGTATTCATCATCCAAATTCTTAAAAAGTTGAACGGTATCCCGGATTACCTCAATTAAAGCATCCTGGACGTTCCGTTTATCTTCCCGTATCTTTTTTACCGTATCCACCCTGATTTGGGGATCTGTTAAAAACTCAACCTGGACATCCAACATCTCAAGCCCGCCCTCATCTGAACCTGCCAGTTGGGTTTTGATCGTTTCAATTTCTTCCACTGATATTTTTACCGCGGTATCAAATTTTTCAATTTCCAGCAACACGGCCGCCTCATTTTCTAATAAAATGCCCGTTAAGGCCGCTTCATTTTTTTTGATGATAAATGCTTTGCCTATTGATATGCCCGGTGAAACCCCGATTCCTTTCATTCTTTACTATTAATTTTTCAATCATTAAACTGACAATGAAAATTATCAGTTGCTCAGTTAAACAGGTGGATCATGCTCCCAACAAATCCCAATACCAGCAAGCCTAACAACAACCAGGTTACTTTTACATTCCTCTTCACGAAAAAATATACAAGAAACGTAAGCGCTAATGGGATCATATTGGGTACAATCTGATCCAGTATTCCCTGCAGCGCTACTTTAGATTCACCGGTTCCGATCGTCAAGGGTGTCTTAATTGCCATCAGTGTTGCCGTCATGGCGCCAACCACCATCAATCCCAAAATAGAAGCGCCGGAGGTCAGCTTGTCCATCAAATTTGTTTTGGCCAGGTTTTGCAAAAACTTTGTGCCGGTCGTATAGCCAATAAAAGTCAAATTATACCGGAGCACCAAATGAGGTATGTTAAAGATCAACAGGAATAAGATGGGCCCCAAAACACTTCCTTTTAGTGCCAGGGACGTACCGACTCCCGCGGCTATCACTTTTACAGTTCCCCAGAAAAATGAATCAAACACACCGGCCAACGGTCCCATCAGGCCCAGCTTAACAGCGTTTATTGATTCCGCATCAAAATCCTTGTCCTGGCTGTTTTGTTCTTCCATGGCTGCGGTAATGCCTAAAATGAGGGTTGATCCGTGAGGAGCCGTATTAAAAAACTGCAAATGTCTTTTAAGCGCCAGCCTCATCTGTTCTTTGGTGGTGTATAATTTTTTCAATACCGGTATGATCGAAAATGCGAAGCCGGTATTCTGCCATGTCTCAAAATTGAAATTCGCTTCCAGGGCCAGCGATCTGAAGAATGTTTTACGTATATCGCTGTCAGTTAGCTTACCGGTTTTTTTAGTCGTGCCGGTTTCCGCGCTGGGCTCTTCAAAATCAAGATCGTCTCCGGCAACTTTTTCCTTGTGCGAAATCCCGGTGATTATAATCGCCGTAATAACTCCCAGCCCGCCTATGGCAATCATCGGAAGTTTTAAATAACTGGTAAGAATAAATCCCAGGAAAAAATAAGCAGCTACCTTTTTATTAAACATCAGGTTCATCAATAAGGCAAACCCCAAGGCCGGCAACATATTACCTGCCACCTGTAAACCCGAATGTACCCAAGCCGGAATAGTGTCTACAAATGATTTGATAACATCTGAACCCAGTTGTAAGGCAAGGAAAGTAATAATACCCATCAACAAAGGTTTTAGCAAACCGGACAAAATATGAAGACGTTGAATTTTTTTATAATCACCTTCTTCAGCATACTGATTAAATTTTTTATTAAAAATGGGCCGGAAAACAAAAAGGCCACTTATTACCATTTCCGCTAAAATTGAAATGGGTACTGCCAGCGCTAATGCTATAGCTGGTCCCTTGCCCGACATAATAGCAAAAGCAGTTCCTAAAACACCCCCTGTTATGACATCGGGTGGAATGGCTGCCCCCACTTTTATATTCCCCATAAATATCAGTTCCAGGGTAGCACCGATTATGATTCCCTGACTTAAATCGCCCAATACCAAACCCACCAGGGGTCCTAAGACAAGGGGCCTGTTTATTAACGTAGTGCCTAAAAAATCTTCGGAATGACCAAACATTGCAATTAATGTAATCAGGATAAATGATACAAACACTTTTAAACCTCCTTTTAACTTGGTTATTTGTTGAAAAACCTATGGCAAACCTGTCGCGGGGTAAGAAATTAATTCTGTAAAACTAAATGAGGCTTTGTATCATTTGTTTTGTATCGGTTGGAACCTGCCGCACTTCCAGTTCTATTCCTTTTTCCAGCATTTCCTTAATAAGTACAATATCTTCATCAGTAACAGCAATGGCTTTTGAAATAGGGCGGGAGCCTTCTTTTCCCCGGATGCCCCCAAAATTTATTGAAGTTATTGCCGCCACAGCCCCCGCTATGGTACACGCATCCTTTACACAATTAACAAGCAATAGTATTTTAAGGTTCCTGTATTTTTCGTCATTTAAAATAGCGATCGAATCCTGTAAGGACTTAATCACAAGCTTTGTATTAGGGGGTTTTGCCAGGCCCATCGTCATTTTCAAAAAATCATCTTTGGCTGCTTTATCATTGGCAACGATCAGGCAATCGACGCCTAAGGCGGGCGTCCAGGTAAACGCAACCTGCCCATGAACCAACCTGTCGTCAATGCGTATCAGCTTAATCATCGATATTTTCCTCCTGCGTTGAAGTTATCAATTTATTTACGTACACAATCTGGTCTTTCGCATTGCTGATAGCGCTTTCAATTACCTCCATGACTGGCGTTTCAGTATCGGCAAGTATGACATCAATGAGCAGTGGCAGGTTAAATCCGGAAACCACATGAACATTTTCTTTTAAGGCTGTCCGCAGCACCTGGTTCGTAATACTTCCTCCCAGTAAATCTGAAAAAATAATGAGTTCATCTTCGTCTTTTACATTTTCCAAAACAGCTATGATCTCATTTTCGATTGACTTGTTTTCATTGACATAAGCTTCTATTAAAAAGACATTTTCTACCGTTCCAATGATGATATCAAGTGATGATTTTACGCCTTTTGCAAAAGTGCCATGGGTGGCAATCAGGAATTTCCGCATTTTTTCTATAAAATTGATGTATCAAATATCGTTAACGTATTTGTTGAATCATATTCTCAACAGGATCCAGGAATACCTTAATAAAATGAATTTTTGCCAAAATAGCGATTAATTGCAATATTTATGACTGTCTGGTTAATTCTTATTTTGAGGGGCTTAAAACAGATAAAGGGTAGTCGGAACTAATAACCAATATGGGCATAGCGAATACACGGAGAAATAAATATTACAATTCCAGGTTTGTTATTTGTTCTTACAGATTGCTGCTACTATATCGAAGAAAAAACCTCCTTCTCATCCTGGTGTGCTCTGTGTCTCCCTGTCTCCGTGATTCAAAACCGTTGAATAGAAAAGCTACCGTTGAATTACTATTTTTGAAACACAAAGCCATAAAGAGAATATATAATAATTTGAAATTAATCCTCCTATGTGGTCCCTTTTTTTATTTTGAACCACATAGGAAGAAAGACAGGTACATAGGATAACACATGGGTAATATTCCCGTCCTTGTGTGCCTCTGTGTCTCCCTGTCTCCGTGGTTCAAAACCGCTGAATAGAAAAGCTACCGTTGAATTACTATTTTTGAAACACATAGGAGGAAAGACAGGCACATAGGATCACACATAGGCAATATTCCCGTCCTTGTGTGCCTCTGTGTCTCCCTGTCTCCGTGGTTCAAAACCGTTGAATTAAATCAGAAATGGATGCATGCACTTACCTGCAGTAGTTCGTATTTAAACTCCTTCACATCGGAACGTTGACCAATGCCTACATGATTAAGCCCATGCATATACCGGGCATTAATTCCAAGATCTTTCAATATTTGAAACTCCAGGCCAATTGCTAACCCGAAACTCCGCTCCTCCGTATCGTGAGTGATGTTGTCAGAACTTCCACTGCTATCTTTTTTGGCATTAATAAGCAGGTCCAGTTGAGGGCCAGCCATGGCCGCTATTTTTGGCGTGAATTGGTATTTTAGAAGCACCGGCATCGAAAAATAATTAAGCTTATAGATAACTTTGGAGTCCTTATTCTCTCCGCCTAATTGCGAGAATAGATATTCCGGCTGGACGGAAAGATTTCCTGTTACAGGAACCTGGAGTAAAAAACCAAAAAAAACACCTGTTTTCCAGGTTGTCTTTACAGGAACAGGTGGGGGAGGGACGCCTTTATTAAAATTCATATGCGAAAAATTTACTCCTGCCATAAATCCAAATCGCTTAAAGGTTGGTTTCTCCGGGTCCTGTGCGGATAAATATTGCAAATTAAAAAAGACAATAACAATAAACAGTAAACATTTTCTCATGATAAATTTTTTTCAAACTTAGTCCTTAAAAAGCGTTCCGTAACGATTGATGATTTAATTTTTACTTGTTGTTTTATTGAATGGGCTCGTTTCAATCCGGGTTTGCTTTATTCATCTGTCAATTTATTCCCCCTTCGCTGTACATTGCTTACTTTTGAATACTAAAAAGTAGCTATGAAAAAAATAAATTTAGCAACCTGTTGTCTGTTGGCATGCTTTCTCCTGCTTTTCAAAAATACTTCGGCCCAGAAGCCTGTAAATTGGACTACCAAAGACTTGATAAAGCCGTCAGACCTTGCCAACACACTTAAAGCCAATGTGAACCTGCCGCTACTATTCAGCATCGGCCCAGGAGCGGTGATTCCTCATTCTATAGATATAGGAATGATTAATGATGATAAAAACATGGCTAATTTTAAAGAGCAGATAAGCAAACTTCCCAAATCAACAAATATCGTAGTGTATTGTGGATGCTGTCCTTATGAGCATTGTCCTAATGTACGTCCCGCGATGGCTGTTTTGCAAAGCTTGAAGTTCACAAATTATCACCTGCTTGATTTACCAACAAATATTAAAACCGATTGGATCGCCAAAGGATATCCAGTTAAGCAATAAATCCGCGATCAAAATTTTTTGCCGTGAAAAGATGTCATCTACTTTGTATTATATTTCCCAACGCAACAAAGAGAAAATAATAATTTCTTAAAAGTTAAGCCATGGCCTAATAAGTTATGACTACTACTTTTCATTACAGCGACCGGAAATTAAATACTTTATGAGAATCAACTCATCCGCCTTTCTTTTTTTTGTTTTTTTCTGCAGTCTTGGTAATTCCCAGACTGTGGCATTAAAAATTATTGTAAAAACCAGCAGCAAAGATTCAGCTCCAAACACTACCGTTCAACTCTATTCGCTTCCTGATACGGTACTTGTACAATCACAAGTCAGCGTTCATGACACCACTTCTTTTTCTGTAAACGGGTTCAGTCACTATCTTATAAAAGCTTCCGCTATCGGTTTTGAAACGAAACAAAAGGATATCGTCCTGGCTGATAGCCCCGTGCTTCTCAGTTTCCAACTCAATAATACAAACAGCATATTAAAAGGAGTAACGATAGTTTCAAAAAAGAAATTATTGCAACAGGAGGATGACAAAACCATTGTTGATGCGGAAGCGCTGGCCAACAGCAGTACCAATGCCTACGAAGTATTAGAAAAAACTCCAGGCGCCGTGGTAGACCAGGATGGCAATGTTTATCTCAACAGCACCACGCCCGCCAGTATTTATATTAATGGAAGGGAAATGAAAATGAGCGCAGATGATATAGCTTCCTTGTTGAAAAGCCTGCCCGCCGGCAGCGTAAGTAAAATAGAAATACTGCGAACGCCTTCGGCAAAATATGATGCAGCCAATGGCGGCGGTATTGTCAATGTAGTTTTGAAAAAAGGGATCAGGATCGGCAGTACGGGCGGTGTTAATGTACGGCTCGACCAGGGAGTTTATAACACCGTTTCGGCCGGTTTTAATGTTAATTCCAGTGCAGGGAAAATCAATTCCTGGTTATCATATCAGTATACAGATCGTAATTATTATGAAGAAATCCACTCCAGCCGGATAATAAATAAAGACACTTTACTTGAACAAATATCCTCTACCACTTATTCGCCGGTAACCCATTATGTGGGCGGAGGGCTTGACATGGCAGTCAATAAGAAATTTAATATTGGGTATGATATCCGGCTTACCGCTAACAGGAACAGCAGTTTCGCTAATAGCTCCAATCTATTTCGTGATCTCAATACTCAAAATAATTATTTGCAAAGCATTACACCTATCAGCAACCAGGGCAATTCCCTGTTTATCGCTAATACGATTTCATCAAAATATAAGATAGATTCCCTGGGTAGTGAATGGACCAATGAAATAAATTACACCTACTCAAATAATAACAACCTACAGCTTTATACCAACAATTATCTTTTACCTTCATCACCTTCTTTATATGGGGACGGGAATATTCATACTTCCGGGGACATGGTGAATTTTAAATCCGACGGCACGCTGAAGTTAAAATATCAGTTCGTGCTTGAAACAGGCATTAAATTAAGTTATGCCGCCAATAAGAACCAAGCCCTATATTATACCCAAAAAGGAAATGATCCAAAACAACTGGATGCTTACCAAACCAATACATTTAAGTATAAGGAAAGTATCAATGCCGCCTATGTACAATTGTCGAGATCCATCTATGGCTTCGTCTTAAAATCAGGGCTGCGGTATGAAAATACCAACATTACCGGCAATCAATTCGTACCCACGGATACCTCTTTCTCAATAAACAGGAATGACTTGTTCCCGTATATTTATTTAAAGCGTTACCTGTTTAAAATATTTGGTTACCCGCTTACCGGCAATGCTATTTACCGGCGAAGTATTACAAGGCCATCTTATGATGCGCTGAATCCTTCTCCTAAATTCGTTGATCCATTTACGTATGATGCAGGTAATTCTAAATTGCGACCGCAGTTTACTACCAACTATGAACTAAATGCTACCTACAATGATTTCCCGGTCTTCGCTATAGGCGTCAATGACACGAAAGATATTTTCAGCCGGGTAACTTACCAGGATGATGTGACCAAGACAGTTTACCGTACCTATGATAACCTTGGAAAGAATAAAGAAATCTATGGACGCCTGTTCGGCGGTTTACCTGCGGGTCATAAATACTTTATGTACGCGGGAGTTCAATATAATTATATTCAGTATCGGGGCAGCTACCAGCAGCTTCCCCTAAATTATAACAGGGGCAGCTGGACTTTTTTTACAGGACACGAATTGAAAGTAACACCGACCCTGCGTTTCAATGTAAATGCCTGGATGTATGTCAACGGGTTCCGGGCATTTAATGAACTGAAAAATATGGGACAACTTAATGCCAGCATAACAAAAACCCTGTTGAAGAAAAAATTAAGTATTATTTTATCTGGCAATGATATTTTGAAAACAAACAAATCCACCTTTCATTTACAGCAGGGCAATGTATTGGCCACTGGCACCCGGGTTCAGGACAGCAGAAGAGTCGGGATAACCCTGAGGTATAATTTTGGCATTACCCACAAAGAAGAAAAAAAGCCAGTCTTTAACCAACAGCCTGTTGAACCGGGTGAATCGAATTAGTTTTTACCGGTCATGTTATGCCGGGTGTTGCCTGCACAGGCATAAAAAAAAGACTATAGAAGAAAGAATAAGAGCAATAAATACTTTTAGCTCAGTCCTTCTATAGTCTATGCTATCAACCGATGGCTAATTTTTAGGATATCCTGGATCGGCTTTTACTTCATTAATCTGTTGTGTATGCCGGTTGCTGTGCGCACCGATGAACAATATCATCTGGTAGCAATCGAAAGAGCCCGGTGGTAAAGTGGCCACATGGTTTCTTAAATCATCATTCGTTGCTTTAACATATTCAATCAGTTTTTCCCGGTTGCTTTTGAAAGAAGCCAATGCTTCATCGAGCGTCTTAAAAGAAGTGTTTTGTGGTTCGAACTTTTCTGCTGTCTTTACCTTGTGTGACCGGTCTTCAATCATATTCACTACCTGCTCGTCGGTGGATTTTATTTCGCTGCGTTTTTCAGGATTGGCGGGTTGTTTCAGGGTACCTTCCACCATTTGCCACAAAGCCTGTTCAGTCACGGCAATATGCTTTACACATTCCTCCGGACTCCACCGGTCAGGAGCGGGTTTATATTTCAATTGGGCATCACTGAGCCCCTTGACAACGTCAAAAACTCCCTGTTCGGTTTTACTTAAAAGATCGGTGGCGTCTTTTCTTTCCTTATCAGTAATAGAATTTTTGGGGAAAGTAAATGCTAAAAATAAAAATGCCGGGATAACAAAAAAAGCAAGCTTTTTCATAAACTAAGATTTTTTTAATGATGAATAATAGGAAGACGTTTAGAAGGGAGCGGGCAGGACAGAAAGTTACAAAAAATAACTGGATGCCGGATATTAGATGCTGGATACTGGATGCTGGGTGCTGGGTCCTCGTAGAGGCCACAACGTGGCTAAACTCCTTAACTTAATGAAATTGCCTGATGGAGCTGAATTTCCGTCTGATTTATAAACATTCGTACTGGTAGGTGCGCGATAGAATAGCTACCAGCCGGTTTCCGGCGCCCATAGTCTCTAGCGACAGGCATGGCCGGGTCTACTTCCTTTTCGCTCAACTAACAATCGTTATCTTTGCACCTCATATTTTATAAATTTAATTTTACATGAACAAACGTGAAGTCTATATCATTTCTGCAGTCCGTACACCGATAGGAAGCTTTGGCGGCTCGCTAAAAGATCTTTCTGCAACTCAGCTGGGTGCCATAGCCGTAAAAGGAGCACTTGAAAAAGCAGGTATTCAACCGGCACAGGTACAGGACGTACTCATGGGTTGTGTGATGCAGGCCAACCTCGGCCAGGCGCCGGCGCGGCAGGCCGCTAAATTTGCGGGGTTACCCAATGAAGTGAATTGTACTACCATCAATAAAGTATGTGCCAGTGGTATGAAAGCGATATCGCAGGCTGCCCAGAGTATTTTATTAGGCGATGCGGATATTGTCGTAGCCGGGGGCATGGAAAGTATGAGTAATGTGCCTTATTATAGTCCTAAACTTCGTTGGGGAAATAAATATGGGGATGTAATGTTGGTAGATGGTTTGGCCAAAGACGGTTTAACGGATGTATACGATGGTAAAGCCATGGGTTATGCCGCTGAATTATGTGCCTCTACCTGTGGTATCAGCAGAGAAGAACAAGATGCCTTCGCCATTGAAAGCTATAAGCGGGCACAACAGGCCTGGAGTGAGGGAAAGTTTGCAAATGAAATAGTGCCGGTAGAAATTCCGCAACGTAAGGGGGATCCTGTTGTATTAGCAAAAGATGAAGAACCCTTTGCCGTAAAGTTTGATAAAATACCTACGTTAGGTCCAGCTTTTGTTAAGGACGGCACCGTCACTGCGGCGAACGCGAGTTCCATGAATGATGGTGCGGCGGCATTGGTATTAATGAGTAAGGAAAAGGCAGAGGCTTTAGGTATTAAGCCGATTGCTAAAATCGTTTCGTATGCTGATGCGGAACAGGCACCGGAATTATTTACCACGACACCATCCATAGCAGTACCAAAAGCTGTAGCCAAAGCGGGGTTAAAAATGGATGATATTTCTTTTTTCGAATTGAATGAAGCCTTTAGTGTGGTGGGCATTGCAAATAGTGAAAAAATGAAACTATATCCTAAGCAGGTAAATGTGTTTGGGGGAGCGGTAGCCATGGGACATCCGTTGGGCTGCAGCGGGGCGAGAATTATAGTCACACTGATTAATGTGTTGAAACAAAATAAGGCGAGATATGGAGCAGCAGGTATTTGCAACGGGGGCGGAGGAGCCAGCGCGATGGTTATTGAAAACATATAACCGGTTGGCGATATAAGCCGGAGCTGCCATAAAAGATATTATACCCAGGTGGGGCTTTTCTGTTGAGGAGATCATTAATCCGGGAAATATTTTGTAGTCCAGGCACTGTTGATTAAGTTATTTGTTTATTGCTGCAAAAGGAAAACAATTAAAACACGTCCAATAACGGGTCCGGTTTACTTCTCGTTGAATGAATGAAACAAGGTGTAATATTTTGTAAATTTTTTTAGCGTGGGTTGAATAAATCGTTGAGCCATGAGTTATGTTATAATTATTATAAATAAACCCGGTCTTCAATTTTTGAGTTTCCAGTGTTTGGGAGTTCATGCTCCTTCACATACTTTTGGCAACAAATCATAGTATATCTTTTAAATCGTTGTTCTTTCATTGACCACCCTTAGTAAACAAATAGCCGTAATAACTATCTTTTTTTTTGCTTCCCTGCAGATGCAGGCACAGTCAACAGCAGCAGATTCTCTAAAAGGTAAACCTGCTGAAAAAGACATTGTAGATTATTTCCGGAAATGGTTTGGTTATAAACCATCCCAAAAAGCCGATAGTATCAGCCCCGGTGATAAACCAGTAATTTCTTATTTGCCGGCGGCCGGCTATACGTTACAAACAAGACTTGCTGCAATCCTGACAGGCAATGTGGCTTTTTTTACCAGCAATAAACCCGGCTCAAAACTATCTGTCGTCAATGCCAATGTGAACTATACTCAAAACAGGCAGTTTACTATCCCTATACAGATGAATGTATGGCTTCATGGTGATGCCTGGAACCTATTGGGCGACTGGCGTTTTATGAAATATCCGCAAAGTACGTTTGGATTGGGAAGCAATACCGGTACTGAAAAAGAAGATCCGATGGACTATTATTATGTAAGAGTATATCAGTATTTTTTAAAAAGGATTACTTCGAAATTTTCAGCAGGCCTTGGCTATACACTCGACTATCATTGGAAAATATCAGACGCCGGTGCAGCAGATGGAAGTATTTCGGACTATGAAAAATATGGGAGGGCCCAAAAAACTACCTCTTCGGGATTGGCTTTAAATATGGTTTATGATTCACGAAAAAATCCAATCAACCCGTTAAATGGATTGTCGGCAAATATCGCGGTGAGGAATAATTTTACATGGCTCGGCAGTAACCATAACTGGCAATCCGCGATACTGGATATACGAAAATATTTTCCCCTTCCTGGCGCTGCTAAAAACGTACTCGCCTTCTGGAGTTATAACTGGATGATCCTGGGTGGTCAACCACCATACCTTGATTTACCTTCTACAGGATGGGATAATTTTAATAATACAGGGCGTGGTTTTATTCAGGGCCGGTACCGGGGTAATGTCATGTTATACCTTGAATCTGAATATCGTTTTCGTATTACATCGAATGGTTTATTGGGCGGAGTCCTTTTTGCAAATGCAGAAAGTTTTTCCGGAGCGCCTTCCAAACGGTTGCAGTCTATACAGCCGGGTGCCGGTGGCGGCTTGCGGATAAAACTTAATAAAAAATCGAACACCAATATAGACATCGACTATGGTGTTGTCACGCAGGGTTACAAAGGGCTTTTTGTAAATATCGGTGAAGTATTCTGATGCTAATCCTGTGACACTCCTGTTCTTACTATCATTAGATGTTTCATCAAAAAGCAGGAGTCAAAATAAATTTCCATAAATACTTCCAATTTCTATTTTACTATTTTATATTTATTTGGCTATTAAAGATAATGGCCCCTGATTGATCAGGAAACCACCCACATTAACCAAACCTTTTTTCATGAAAAAATTCATCTTTTCTTTTTTCCTGTTCATAACAGGTATTAATTCCTATTCACAAAGCTTTATGCACGGAGCCGGCATCGGTATTTTTGTTGCCAACAATCCCGTGATGGATGCGTCCATATCAGGTACTTTAAGTTATTCCCCACGATTTAATTTTATAGAGACCGATGCGCTTTCCGTATCGGTTGGGGTGCCTATTAATATTGGATTTTCGGGAAGTTATTCACTTCAATACAGTTCATATTATGGCTCTGAAGAAAATAATTCACTTGGCTTTATGATCAACGCACCCTTCATGCTGAATTTAAATGTAGGCGCCGGTTCGTCAAGAGAAACGGAAAGCCGCTTTGGTTTCTTTATCGGCGGCGGATTTGGTTTACATTACGGTGATGTAGGTAAAATCGTAACAGATGAATATGGGTATGAAAATTACAAAACCCAGTACAGTAGCATATTGGGTCCTGCCGGAAATGCAGGTATCCGCATCGCCGTTGGCCGTCAGCAGAAAAATATCGAGATCCGTTTATCCTATATGAAAGGCATTGACGATTCAAAGACCAGTATTTATGGAATAAATACCTTGTTCAATTTCTGACGGGCATTATCATGCTGATTTCAAAATAGCTGAAAAAATTAGGAGGCTGTCCCCAAAGCGATATTTCACGCAAAGAGCATAAAGCATGCAACGCACTTAATGAGGTGAACTGTTTAGAAGCAATCGCTGCTTTCTCAACATCGCTGCGGGATTATTTTAAAATTACGCTATGGAGACAGTCTCATTTTATTTCAGTAGGATCAATAAAAAAACCTTCGCCGGTAAACGGGGAAGGGTTAATAATATAAAACATCGTTTATTCGCTGGTCGTGCTTTTATAATACGATACATGATTGTTCCGCCATAATGGTCCGGTATTTTATCCAGTCTGGATAATCCTTTTGCGGGGAACCATGTTTCTCACTAATTAGTCCTTTCTCCTAAACTTGTTTATAAAGGAAAAATTATTTAGAACTTAGATCCGCCCTGTAAAAGAGCAGTTCTGACCAAGCCTTATCAATATATTTTCTTACGCCGTCGAGATAAGCATCGAAAGAATCTTCGCCATTGGAGGCGTTATATCTTTCTTTAAATGGTTTTCTGAAATCTTTATTCCTTTCTTTTAAGCCCTGCTTATAACGGTTCACTAAAAGAAATTCTGCGGGTCCCGATGAGCTGGATTCATATACGGCTACCGTTTGTTTGCCATTCTCCCAGGCCTTTTTCACTTTTTTCAGGATTTCTTCAACTTTATCGCCAAAACCGACATTGGGATACAGATGGGTAATTGCAATTTTATCACTGTAATCTGTTAACTGGACCGTACTGAGGTCTTCGCGATAAATCCGGTACCCCGATGAACTCCGGTCAGCAAGATAAAGGGCTACCGTTTTATTCCAGTCATTGTTGTGTTCTGTTCCAAGATTGCCCCTGCCATCAATCTGATCCCAGGTGACTGGTCCTTCGGTAATATGGTAGCCGCCAAAATCAGGTCCCGATTGAATTTCGAAAACCCGCCATTTCCAGTCGCCGGTATGATACTTTTGGGCATGGGCGGTCAGGGCTTTTTCGAATTCAAGTACCTTGTCAACTTTAGGAAATACCCGGTTGG
>JAOQAL010000483.1 GCA_025963615.1 Chitinophagaceae bacterium
TATCAGGTGAATTCAATTCAGTTCGGTTGTCCGGTGATTTTTCCAGGAATTTTTTACAACCTGATGAAGAGATCAGCAAACAAACCGACAAATATGGTATCAATCTTTTCATAGTCTTAAATGCCAACTTTTATAGAAAGGGTAAATTGTTTTTGCAGCGGTTGTGCCACGCCGCCAGAATTAAAAAATTCCGGGTCCTGCCCTTTTAATTTTTTATCGGAATAAATTAACCAGGGATTAATTGCGGTAGCTGTAACAGACACGCTGCTAAGTTTTGCTCTTTGTAAAAAAGACCCCGGCAACTGGTACGACAGCGAAACGGTTTTTAACCGGATCAAATCACCGCGGGCAACTCTTTCTGTTGAATAGTTATAATTATTATAAGGATATGCACCCCCGATCTGAGCCTGGCCAAAGGCATATAATATAGAAGGTACCGAAGTAACCAACTCGTCTCCCGGCATTTCCCAACGGTCATTAAACTCCTTTGGCGTTGCATCTAAATCGGAATAATTGGCTTTGAAAGCAGGATACAATCTTATTTTATTACCAGCCTGGTAAGAAACCAGAAAATTAAACGAAAATGCTTTGTAAGTAAAACTATTGGAAATACCGCCGGTAATGGTAGGATCAACAGGTCCTTCGAATACGAGGTAGTCCGTATGCAGATCCTGCAGATATACATTATTAGATGTTTTGCCGGTTTCATCTGTAAATAACGGAACTCCTGTGTTGTGGTCCAGTCCTTTAAACTGAATGGAATATAAACTACGTACAGGGTATCCAACTTTATTGCCTCCTTCTGCCTGCACCAGGTCAAATATGGAAGGTTGGTTTTGGGCATTGGTTATTTGAGTTTCATTAAAACCAAAAGTAAGTGTGGTTCTCCAGCGCCATGTTTTGCGTCGTATAGGCTCACCACTCAGCAATAGTTCCGCTCCATCAGAATTCATGTCTGCGTAATTAGCTACTTTGTATAACTCACCGCCGATACCGGAGGTTTTTATCCTGCTGATGAGATCGAAACTTTTTCTGCTGTAAAGATCAACACTGAAATTTAAACGCCTGTCGAATAAACTCCCGTCAAGGCCAATATTGGTTGTATATAATTTTTCCCAGGTCAGATTGGAGTTTTCAAGATTTACTAGTTGTATGACTGACTCCCGCTCTGTTAAAAAAGGCCTGTTGCTGATCACATTGTTCAATACGATACTTGAATTGGTCGCAGGTCCCGTACTGGCAGTAAGTCCATAACTCGCCCGCAACGTGAGATAGTCAACCCAGCTTAAAGACTGCATGAATTTTTCTCTTTCAATATTCCAGGAACCCGCAACACTCCAGGTAGGCAGCCATCGGGCTGTTCTTGATTTGCCCAAACCGTTGGATCCATCATAACGCCCGGTTGCAGTCAGATTGTATTTTGAGTTATAAGAGTAAGTTCCTGTTGCATAGAAAGCTACAAACCGGTCATAGTTCTTGCCCATACTATAGTAAGGAAAATTACTTTCAATACTTTGTTTGAGAATACGGTAGTCAACGAAAGGAACACCGCCATTATCATACTGGTAGCCATAACCGGTATTTGAAAAGCTTTGCCGGTCGGCAGATTTTACCTGCATGCCAGCCAGCAGGTTGATAGAATTTTTATCATTAATTGTTTTGGTATAATTCAGGCTGTTCCGGAAATCATAATTTATCAACTGATCTTCCGCCCGGTTATAAAAACCACCATAGGGTAATACGACAACTGGCGGAGCATTGGGGTCATCCGGGTCACGGTATAAAAATTTATTATTATCGCGGATGGTAGACGTGCCGGCGGCGCGATACGCATTGGCCATGTTTGAATTTTCTGTGATCTGGTGTTCCCGGGATGACTTAACATATCGGAGGGCACCCACAAATTCATACCGCAGCTCTTTGGTGATTTTATAAGCCAGGTCTCCCTGTATCCGAAGATCGATTACATTCAAATCAATATAATTATTTTTGAGTTCATTGATAATGTTGAATGGGGCGAAATTTCTTCTGAAATATTCCAGGTTCCCGTTTTCATCATAAGCCGTTAAGGTGCGGCTGGTATTTAAAGAGTAGCTGAAGGGATTGATGTCAAAATCACGGTCATACTGTCCCTCAACAGGATTGCTGTTGCGGGTAAGCGAACCTGGTGCCTTTTGCTGTCTTACCGAAGCAACCGTTGAGAAACCAACAGAAAGACGATCGGAAAATTTGTAATTATTACGAAAGTTCAGTGTGTAGCGGTTTACTTTATCCGCAATAGTCCAGCCATTATCTCCAAAATAACTGATGGAAAAATAGTATTGCGATTTATCTGCGCCCGACGAAATGCTTAGTGAATGTTCCTGCAGCAAATTGTTTTTAAATAAGACGTTGAACCAGTCCGTGTTGGCAAGGGCATACCGTTTTAAAAAAGCAGCCCTGGCTTCGGGCGTGTTCTGCAACGGGAAATTTCCATAGGCATCGGCGCTAAGCTGTTCGTACATTTTACCATAGACGCCATTGTCCGCCCGGTCAAGTATATTGGCATTGAGTATTCCCTTTCGTTCCAGTTCACCCAATACCGACATTTGCTGGGATGAGTTCATGATGTTATAATCGGCGTAATTTGGTATTAGCTGGGTACTGAAATTGCCGGTATAACTTATCTGGGGCTTACCGATGCGTCCTTTTTTGGTAGTAATTACGACAACGCCATTCATCGCCCGGGCACCATATAAAGCGGTAGCCGCTGCATCTTTAAGAATGTCGAATGTTTCGATATCGCTGGCATTCAGTCCTGCTACCGCGGAACCTAATAGCGTAGTGGGGTCACCACTAGATAACTGGTCGTTGGATACATTCACGATATCTTCCAATACCACTCCATCTACCACCCATAAGGGTTTATTATCGCCATTGATGGATGTGGCGCCCCGGATCCTGACTTTGGGAGCTGTTCCAAATGTGCTGGACACATTTTGTATGGAAACACCAGCTACCTTTCCTTCCAGCATCCTGCTGACATCGGGAACACCGTTTACTTTTATATCATCGGCTTTCAAGGAAACCGCCGCGCCGGCAAATTTCTTTTTATCTACGTTCTGGAAACCTGTTATGACTACTTCTGCCAAAGCGCCTTCCGATTTACTCAATTCTATATCTAATGAGGTTTGTCCGTTAAAAGCGAGCGTCCTGGGAATTTTACCGGCAAATGAGAAGCGGATACTGTCGCCGCGATGGGCTTCTATCACGAAGATACCCGCGGCATTGGTCGCGGTTCCCCGGTTGCTTCCCAGATTTACAACCGATACGCCCCGCAAAGGAGTACCATCTTCTACCTCTGTTACTTTCCCACTTACTTTTACGAGCGGAAGAGTATCCTGGAATGGAGTATTGAATTCACCAATATTTGCGTAGCTATCAAAAGAGAGGATGGAAAAGACGATCATTAGTAAAGTGATCGCCCGTCTATTTTTTTGATCTGGGAAATATTGGTAGTTGGTACCCCGGAAACTCATAAGCCAGTCTGTTTTGGATATTATATATAACAATGACAAGTAAATAGCAGAAAACGCTGTTAATTGTCTTCGATTTAAGCGTCAATTTAAGGATAAATCCCCTTAAACGCAGCGCTTAATGCACTAAACAACAAAGAACTTATAACGTAAACTGCGTGCTGACGGTTGCTAATGGATTCTTTATAACAAAAATGAGCTGAATTATATTGTCGTGGTTTATAAAATGATCGGGATCATTTTACATCGGCGGTAGCTTGATAAATTGCTTCCAGGATCTTGGGACGAATATTCAGGTCCGAAAGAATACTATTGTTCCTGGTGGGATATACCCTGTTAGACAGAAAAACGAAAACCAGTTTTGATTCAGGGTCCACCCATACGCAGGTGCCTGTAAAACCGGTATGACCAAATGTTTGGGCTGATGCACTGGCGGCAGGATAAGGTTCTTTGCCGGCCGCATCATCTTTTTCAGGTTTATCAAAACCATAACCCCGGCGGCTGATATCACTATGATAGGCTGTGAAATATTTTATGGTTTCAGGGCTTAAATAGCTTTCCCCATTAAACGCACCGCCATTTAGTAACATCTGGTACAACATAGCCAGATCATAAGCATCGGAAAACAATCCGGCATGCCCGGAAACACCACCAAACATAGAGGCGCCTTCATCATGTACATCGCCCTGTATCTGCTGGCGCCGGAAATGATCTTTTTCATTTTCGGTGGGAACTAACTGTTCAACAGGAAAACGATTTCTTGGTTTAAAGCCTGTAGTAGTGAGTCCCATTTTATTGTAAAATGTTTTCTGTACATATTGGTCAAGCGTCATCCCGCTTATCGCTTCAATGACTTTTCCGAGAAAAATAAAATCATTATCGCTATAAACATATTTTGGAGAAGGATTCACCGGACTTTTCAATATCCGTTGAAAGATAGTATCGTCCCAGTCATTGCGCATATACAGGTTTTCGGCTACCCGGACGGTAAAGCCCGGCTTTGATATTTCCGAATAAATAGCAGGATTGGGAATGCCGGTGGCGGTATCAAGGGTTTCCCTGTAAAAAGTAATAAAAGGAACCAGGCCTGCCTGGTGCAATAGAATATCCCTGATTTTAAGATGCTCTTTATTACTTCCTTTTGTCCAGGATAAATAGTCGCCCAGTGTTTTATCTAATCCAAGTTTTCCTTCTTCGTATAATTTCATTACGGCGAGAGTAGTAGCAGAAGTTTTTGTAACAGAAGCAAGATCATAAATACTTTCAAATGAAACCGCGGGTGAACTTTCATATTCGTCATGACCAAATGATTTATGATAGATCAGTTCGCCATCTTTGGCCGCCAGCACAACACAGCCTGGAAAGGCCTTACGCGCAATGGCATCATTGGCAATTGAATCAATGACCTGTAATTTCCGGTAATGTAACGCTGCGGTCACGGCGGTAGTCTGCTGAAATATTCCCGCTCCGAATTTTAAATCATTGCAAACGGTAACGGGTAGCCTGCCTTTAGCGGGAATAGAACCTTCCAGAAAACCAATGGCTGCTTCCTGGAAAAGGGAATCATCCTGGTAAAAAGCAACCAGATTTTTTGCCTGGCAGCTATTGGCCATAGCATAAGGATTGCCAAAATAAAGAGACGCAGTATGATCGTATTGCTGCATAACCTGCAACAATTGAGATTGGGAAGGACTGAGGTTAAAATTATTTACAGGTGAATTAGGGTAAGCGTGTACCCCAACTAAAATGATTGAATAATTTTTTACCCAACTATCGATATCGGTTTGCGAAATAACAGTTTTACCATCAACCGGAATAAAATCCGCGTGATATTCATCTTTCAATCTTTTGGCAATTATATTTTCTTCCGTCAAACCAACCCCGACATATAATATTTTATCACGGATTTGTTTTTTTAATTTCAGCAAAGCATGATTTTCATTTCGTAAAATGGTGATTACATTTTTTGCTACCAGGCCGGTAATTCTGTCTGCATCCTTATTCAGGTCGTTTACAAGATTCGTCGTATTCACTGGTTGTATATTGCCAATTACATAATCATATTTGGCCGCCAGCACTTTTTTTACCTTATTGTCAATATTATCCCAGGTCAGTTTCTTTTCTGCAATCGCATCTTTAATTTTTGCAAAAGTCTTCTCGATATCTCCCGGCAGACAAAGCATATCATTCCCCGCAATCAGCGACTGTACAGAGGCCTCGCCATCAGGAAAATTTTTTGAAACGCCTTTCATTTCCAACGCATCGGTAAATGTGAGGCCCTTATATCCTATTTCATCACGCATCAGTTTTGTAATCGTGTTATACGAAACGGAGCTAGCCCGGTTCGCTTCGGAATCAATCGCGGGAATAAACAAATGGGCAATCATTACGGAACCTACACCGGCATTAAAAAGCTGGCGGAAGGGATATAATTCCAGCGAATCAAGCTGCGTTTTTGTTTTAGAAATCACCGGCAGGTCAAAATGAGAATCGACTGCTACATCCCCATGGCCCGGAAAATGTTTGGCGCAGGCCATCACTTTATTGTCCTGCAACGCTTTCATGTATTGTATGCCATAGGCCGCTACTTTATATTTATCCTCTCCAAAAGACCGGTAACCGATAACAGGATTATTCGGATTGTTGTTAATGTCAACGTCCGGCGCATAGTTAACGTGTATGTTCATGCGACGCAATTGTTTTGCCACACCCACACCATATTGATAAACAATCTTTGGGTCCTGCAAAGCGCCCAGCGTCAACTGGTATGGATAACGAATGATACTGTCCAGGATACGCATACCCAATCCATATTCCGCATCAATACAAACCATCAAGGGGGTTTTTGCAAGGCCCTGTAAACGGTTCAGCATATTGGCTTGCCAGGTGGCCCCTCCCTGGAAAAGACAAATAGCTCCGATATTATATTTCTGAATGGCCTCCCCCACTGCGGAGTCGTAAAAAGCGATCTTTAGGGTTTTGCGGTCTATCAGTTCTGTGGTGCGAAGCACCATTAACTGGGCTATTTTCTCATCCTGCCCCAGGCTTCTAAAAACACTATCGATCCACTGTGACCGGGCAAGACGGGTTTTATATTGTGCATTGATTAATGAAAAATAAAAGAGCAGGATAATCAGCAGAACTATGTTTTTTTTCATAATAAATCTCTTCCGGATAATCAATGTATTTTCGCTGTTCAAATTACAACAAATTGCCTGATAAGATTTTATTATTGCCTGATAATATTGCAAACCAGATTGCGGCTGGTGAAGTGATACAACGTCCTGCCAGCGCCGTAAAAGAGCTTTTGGAAAATGCCGTGGACGCAGGCGCTACAGAAATAAAATTAATTATACAGGATGCGGGCAAATCGCTCGTGCAGGTAATTGATAATGGTGGCGGTATGAGCGA
>JAOQAL010000485.1 GCA_025963615.1 Chitinophagaceae bacterium
CATTAGATTCATTCTGTGATGAGCAAGGACATATCAATACAGATTTCCCTTCAATAATCTGGCAGGTAGGCTTTCACCCGGTCGAAACCGGTACCAAAGTTATTGTTCTAATGACTTTTGAAAATGAATCTGATGTTCAAAAACTGGTTGAAATTGGAGTTGAAAGTGGATTCGCAGCTGCTTTGACTAATCTGGATGAATTACTGAAGCACATAAAATAAAAAGGGAGGCCCAGGCCCCATCCTAAATCCTTCCCCGAAGGGGAAGGACTTTTGGGCATTTGTTTTGGATTTATTATCCAACAACAATTGCCTCAATGGCGCCATCAGGGATCTGTTAGTAAAACAGCCTGCCCCGATTTTTTCGGGACTACTTTTTTTTATGAAAAAAAGTAAGAGAAAGAGTGTATGAGATTAAGGCTTAGAATATATTATCGAAAGAGAAAACCCTGATATATCATTTATTATGCTCTACAGGTTCTCTTAAATAGTTTTTAGGTTTTCCTGTGTGCCCCCGGTTGTAAAATCTACCAAATAAATTTCATGGTGGATACCTCTTTTCTTTAAACTGTTTTTTTCAGCAAATTGCTCTAATTGTCCTAACGTTTCAATTTCATAAATGAATGGGCCTTTATGTAACATCTGGATACATTTTCCTTCCTGGTATTCAAAAAACTCTATTCCTTTGGACAGCTCTTTATGGATGGGATCTAAATTACCTTTAGCTGCGGCTATATGCTGCTGGGTAACATACTCCGGCAAACGGATCATTAAACGATAATTCAGTTCGCTCAAAGGGCCTGTATCAAAAACACGGGAAATTGAGTGCTGTCCGTATTTTTTATCGTTCCAATAAAGCCCCTCTAAAACAGACAATTCAAAATCCTTTCCGGAATCATGAAAATGGTCGATTACCGCCTGGGCTGCCTGTTTTAATAAAGCAATCCGCTGATAAAATATCTTTTCCGTGAAACTTCCTTTAGCCAGTATTGAAATGAAATTGGCGTTTTCGATATCAATTATTTCGGGATGATCTGTTGCGGTATAATAGCGGGGATAATATTCAGGAATGTTTAATTTTTTCATTGATCTAAAATTATGTAATTAATCTGTTTAGCAATTGAAATTGTGATTTGTAAAGGGCGGCAAATTCCTTTGCAAAGTCAACCAGCGTTGCCTTAAGAGGAATATTTCACGCGAAGAGCGCAAAGAAGCAAAGAACGCAAAGAGGTGAAGGGTTAGGAATCAATCTTTATTTTCTACTCAGCTCTGCGCTTAGGTGCAATATGACCATTATACATATTTAACTCTTCGTTGAGCTTTTGTATAACTTATGTGCTTTTGGTTGCTTTTTCCTTTTTGTTTGGCTAAGACAACATCCTTAATCATCAGCAATTTCTTTCTATTACTTTTTTTTGTGGAAAAAAAAGTAGTCCCGATAGAAATCGGGATCTGCGACAAAAAAAGTCCCGATGGCTATCGGGAAAAACGAATACGCCGCGTTTTCCGGATGGTTCCTTGATGGGGCTTCTGTGCTACTGTGACTTCGACGCTATATAGCTACTCCCTTGACAGCACACAACAGTTCTGTTATCAAAATTAGCTTGACGCCAATGCGATAGGGATCGGGACCTGCGACAAAAAAAGTCCCGATGGCTATCGGGAAAAATCCTGCCCCATCCATTCCCCTAAGCAGTACCAAACTTCTTCCGAAGCTCCTCCTTCTTAAAACGGCTAACCGGAACATTCGTTCCATCCCGCAACAACAGGTAACCCCCTTCGTCCAATACCCATTTCTTAATGAATACTTTATTGACAAGATGCGACTTATGGCATCTTATAAAATCAAATCTTAGGAGTAATTCTTCATATTCAATTATTGCCTTCGACGAAATTATTTTTTCACCGCTCACCAAAATAAACCGGGTATACCTGTTAACCGCTTCACAACGGATGATTTCCCTGACAGGTATAATGCTGACTTCTTTTACGAATACTAAAGTAATAGTAGCCGACTCCGCAGTTTGCTGCTGTTGCGATGACTGCATCCTATTGTCCGCGGCTTGTTTATTGCCAGATCTTAGCATCGCATCATGCACTGCTTCTTTCAATTCATCAATATCTACCGGCTTCATCAGGTAAGCACAGGCTTTGGATTTTATAGCTTCTAAGGCATATTTTCTATAGCCCGTAACAAAAATAGTTTCATAAGCATACCTATTCAACGATTTTAATAAATCAAGCCCGCTTCGATGCGGCATTTGTATATCCAGGAAAAGAATCGTTGGATTATGCGCCATTATAATTTCTTTTCCTTCGTCCGCACTAGTTGCGGTAGCAACGACAACGACCTCGGGACAATTCTCCCGCAGCAAAATAGCCAAATGGTCGATACTGTTTTGTTCATCATCAATAATAACTGCCTTGACTTGCATATTATAACCAATTTTTAAAAGTTAAAAGAGCGGTAGTTAAGTCGTTTTCGTTACTGATCGTAAGGTGGATCTGTTTGCCCCGCAATCCAGTATTCAATACCCGGATGCGGTCGTGAACCAGGCGGAGTCCGAATCCATAATTAGCTTCATCGTTAACAAAGCCTTCGCCATTATCAGCAATATCAATCAGCAGGTCTTTATCATTGGCCGAAAACCTAAGATCCACCATACCACTGGCATGTTTGGGACCCGCACCATGTTTTACGGCGTTTTCAATCAGGGGCTGTATCAGGAGCGAAGGAATTGAAACATGATTAAGACCCGGTGCGACTGAAATAAAAAATTGAAAACCAAAACGTAATTGTTCCAGTTTGAAATAGTGTATTATTATTTTCAATTCTTCTTCAAGCGGCACATATTCGTTCTCACTTTCCAATGCCTGCCTCATTAACCGGCTGAACTCAACTAAATACAGGGTGGCGGATTTCAAATCGTTTTTACTTATCAGTACGATGATAGAAGATAGAGCATTGGACACAAAATGAGGGTTGAGTTGCGAACGAAGCGCTTTCAGTTCCAGGTCGAGTCGCTCTTTTTTTGTTTTTTCATTCTTTAATTTTTCTTTTTGCTTCCGCAGGATGAATAACAAAAACAAGATTAAAGCTGCCATGGCAGCAACTCCAATTTTGAACCAAGCGGTTTGAAACCATTCCTGCTTAATATAAATGGGGTAGGAAGTTATATTATGCCGTTGCAGGCGAAAGCGCATTTGCAATTCATATTCGCCGGGCTCCAAATTTTTGAGCCATATAAAATTATTATGAGTATCATTGGTTTTCCAGGGGCTGTACACTTTATTCCCTTTCATTATCTGGTATTCAAGCTCCTCTTGTATGTGAAAGTCGCCCTGCAGGTAAAAGATAATATTGCCCTCGGCAGCTTTTAAGATAAGTTTCCTGGGCAGGCCTGTGCTGCTGTCCAGTTCATCCGGTTGATACCACCGTTTCCATTTATTCAACGCAGCAGTTGTCTGTCTGCCGGCCGGCAAGATAAGGTCCTCATTAGTTACCGGGTTACCGGTCAGCTTTTGTAAACGCGCCAACAAGCTATCCAATTCATCCGCCCTATAAATATCCAGCAAAGCCGGTTTTATTGGTTTCCAGTATACCATGGCAGAGGATAGCAGCCTGTCCATATCCTTTCTTTTTATTTCAATTTGCAGGTAATTATTCCAGCTTGTTTTATAAGCGCCGAAAAAGGCCATTCCTTTTTGGAAATTATTTTTTCCAAAAAGGGTGTCGGCAAAATTTGATATGGCTTGCCAGGGCTGCGCAACGGTTTTGCCATTCAGTAATAACCGGTATTGATACTGGCTGGCGTTGGAGCGGTTGATATCCGGGGAAACAAAATATACTTCCGACGAATCGTAAGTATATAATGGCCGGTTCATCTCTGAAAAATTAGCCAGGAAATGGAAGAAGGAAGTATCCGGAGCTATCTCTATTTCCGGATGGTTGCCGTCAATAGCTGTAAGCGCACCATGATAAGGAATTGCCGCAATGATCATCGGCGGCGTTAGTTGTGTAGGCGGGGAGTTAACAGTTTTGACTTTTGCAGGTGATAGCTCTTTGGCTGATGCCGTTTTAATAAGACTGTCTTGTTCTGCCGTATTAGTTGCTGTTGCTTGTGCCTCGGCATGTCTGCTAAATAGACAAGACAATAGCACCCAGGCTAAATAATATTTTCTTTTCATAATAAAAATTTAGGCAAATATTAAAATGAAGAAGCAGGTATTTATACGGTAAGTTGAGAAGTGTGCGTACAAAGTTGAGAACGGTGCGTACAAAGTTGAGAACGGCATGAACGGGGTGGCGGAATCGGTAAGATTTCGGCTCAACCAACCCGCTTTTTCCGCAAAAAAACGGGATGGAGAGGGGCTCGGCATTTGCGAATCCTATTCGCAAAGCAGATTCAAAAGGGTTGCCAACCTTTGAAAGGATTCTGCGAGAGAGTAGTAATCTCTTTAAGGTTGGCAACCCTGTTTGCATGCCGTGATGCCGTGTCTCTAGGAACTACTGGGAATGTCAATTATAAATATGTGAGCCCGGGATCCTGGCCAAAAAGCCATTCAGGATTTTATCAAAAATTCCCCGGCCAGACCGACGGAGGTAGAAAGGCAAATCTTTTTTGATGGTCATGCCCATCACCGTTAACTATCATTAACTCTACATCAAGTTTATGGCGTGGTGCTGTGTCTCCCTGCAAGAAGCTGAAAAAGTAATAACGCTACACAAATACCAACAAAAACTATAACCGGTTTCCAAACCGGTTTTGTCTCGTAAGTTGAATAGTTATAAAAAAATTTATCCCAAAAATAAAATGTCAAAATCAGGCTTCCCACAATGTTTGAAATAAAAAACTGGTTCAAATTGTCGCCTAGTATTCCTACTGTCAATTTTTTAAATATAACTGTCCAAAGTAAGGCGACTATAATGAACAAT
>JAOQAL010000606.1 GCA_025963615.1 Chitinophagaceae bacterium
TCTTAGCTACCCCATCTGCACCCGCGCTTAAATCTATCTGGGCCTGTGGTATTGGGAAATATTCATTTTTATTCTTGGTGAACTGAGCACCGCTTAAATAAGACCTTAGATTCTTTTCTTTTTGCAGATAGGCGTTAATTTCAATATCTGCAATCTCCCATCTTACCAAGTCAAAAAAACGGTGGCCTTCCATAGCAAGTTCCAACATGCGTTCATATCTCACCGCTTTGCGGGCAAATGCTTTATCCGTCCATGGGCTATTATATTCACCTACTTTGTAATTAGCAGCGGGACTGCCATCAGCTTTTTTAACCCAACCTGAAGAATCAGCGGCTCTTCTCCTAACTACATTAATATAATCTCTTGCTTTATTCAAATCGCCAATTTCTATTTCCACTTCAGCAGCCCATAGCAACACGTCCGCATAGCGGATCAGGTTTACGTTATTGGCTGTTATACCTTTTGTCCAGAAAGAAAGATCTGTTAGACTTCCTTCCTGTGCTTTATAATATACATTCTTTATCGGGCTATAAGGTCCACCGAAATCCTGGTCACGAATCCAATCATGCCCCGGATGGTCGCCCCAGTCTAAAAAAGGAATGCCTCTTCGTCCAACAGTCCAGTCAAGCCGGGAGTCCAGTGTTCCGGAATCGGGAGTAAATGGAAGTGAGGAAAGTAATCCCATGTCATTTTTTACAGGTACTTCATTGAAATTATCCAGGTCGGGTAAGCCGGTAGCCGTATCTGTTCTAAAATGGTTAACAAGAAATTGGGAAGGTTGAAAAAAGCCACAACAGCCGCCGGGCCCGCCCACGGGGAAATTGAGCAGATCTCCGGCATTTCCATTGCCCGGATAATAGTCAGTAACGGATCCGTCCCTTACGGAACTCTGAGTCGAAAAAATTGTTTCCTCACTATTTTGGGTCGCAGGATTAAAATTATCCGCATAGTTTACCAATGCATATTTCCTGGCTCCTGAATTAACACCATTTGTGATAATATCCTGCAACAGCGGCTGTGCATCCCTGTACTTTTGCTGAAACATATAGGCTTTGACGAGCAAGGCTTCTGCCGCATATTTATTGGCTCTTCCGATCGCATTCAATTGAGTAAAGGGAAGATTTGCCATGGCAAATTTAAGATCATTCTCTATGGCGGGCCATATCAGGGTATCATTACTTAGATGATAATTGTCTCCATCATACGTGATGTTTTCATCTACAAAGGGTACCTTGTTCCACAACTTTATCGCTTCAAAATGATAGTGCGCACGAAGGAACTTTGCTTCAGCGGCCAGGCGTTGCCAATCTTCAGGTTTAATATCTGTTGCTTTTTTCATGACCCGCAGCACGCTATTGGCTCTTTGTACTCCGGCATATACGGCGGCCCATTTATCATTGAAATAATAACTGGCTGCAAAAGATTTGAAACTTTCAATAGGCGTGATGTCGGATTGGTCATTGATATCGGATCCCTTATAGGCTTCACTTCCGCAGATACTCCCATAAATCCAGTTGGAAGCCGCCGAAGCCCAGGAACCTACAGCTCCCTGATCGTCCTTACTTACCCCGTCCAACAAAGCATAAGCTCCGATCAACAAACTTTCCACTCCTTTTTTATTGGCTAACTTTGATTCGTCGAGTAATCCAAGGGCAGGTTGATCAAGTTTGTTCTTATTGCATGAACATATCAGGACAATTGCTGTCAAACAGTTGATAATATTTTTTTTGTGTATCATATAAATTACACTTAAAAGTTAAAGACCCAGGTTAAAACCAACTATCCATTGTTTCTGGTTGTTGGGATAGTTTCCAAAGAAGTCAATGCCAAACGCAGAACTTGCATCATGCGTTGATTCCGCATAGTTGGAGTTAATACCAGATAATTCAGGATCGAGCCCGGTATATTTTGTGATAGTAAACAGGTTTACTGCCTGGACATATATCCGGCACCGGTCTATTTTAATTTTCTGTAACCATTGCTTTGGAAAAGTATAACCGAGTATCATGGTTTTATTCCTTAAATAAGAACCTTTTTCCATCCAGTAAGAATTGGGCACTTCGCCATTGCTGAAATTCAACTCCATTTCTGCAATAGGCGTTTTGGCATTGGCATGCTGCGGAGTCCAGGAATCGTAGAGTTCTGCTTTACCTAAGTTTTTGAACCTGTTCAACACATCGTTGCCAAATGATCCGTAGAGGAATGTGGAGAAATCAAAATTTCTATAGTTAATGCCAATATTTAAACCCAGCGTAAAATGGGGGCTTGGGTTTCCAAAATGAACCCTGTCTGCATCAGATATTATTCCATCAGCGTTGGCATCAAGATATTTGAACCTGCCAGGCTTCGCGGCATCCTGTGTTGGAGATTTGGCAATATCAACAGAATCCTGAAAGAAGCCAATTATTTTATACCCATAGAAAGAACTTACAGGATAACCAACTTCATTTCTCACCCAAGCCCCATTTTGTGCATAAAAACCATCAAAAAAAGGAATATCATTAAGCTTAACAATTTTATTGTTGTAATGGGAAAAAGTAATCAATACATCCCATCTCCAGTTTTTTGAAAAACGTCCTTTTGAACCCAACGAAAGGTCTATCCCTTTATTATTTACTTCGCCTACATTTACATTGGGAGATGTCGCATCACCTAACAAGGCAGGTAAAGCAACCTTAAACAATAGTCCGGTTGATTTTTTGTTGTACCAGTCAGCGGTGATATTTAATTTCCCATTCCAGAAAGCAGATTCCAAACCCATATTGATTACGATGTCTTCCTGCCAGCCAGTTTCAGCATTGCCGAATCTCACTGTCCTGAAACCCTGCTGAATGCTGTTGTTGGTGCCATTTATATCATAAAAAGCGCCTCCCGCGCCGCCACCATATAATGTATATTGATTGAAGGGGTCGGTATTACCAAAGAAGCCCGTTTTCCCCCAACTTCCCCTTAATTTCAGCTCAGTTAACCAATTCAGTCTTTTCATGAATTTCTCTTCAGTAATTCTCCAGGCAGCACTTATAGCTGGAAACCAGCCGAACCTGTTTCGAGGACCAAAAATGGATGAACCATCCCTTCGCAAGGTTCCGCTTGCAAAATACTTTTCTTCGTAATTGTAATTCAGCTGGCCAATAAAAGAAGATAAATAAGAAATACCTGCAAAACTATAATTAGACTGAACGCCAGGGTTACCGGTCGTAAGGAATCGATAGCTGGGATCGTTGGTAAAATAGCCTAACCTGCTTCCACCCAATTCCCTGTTATAATTACTTTTCTGTTCGGTTCCGGCAATCGCCTTGATGTTATGGTTGTTGTGGAATGTTCCAGCATAACTTAGTGTATTGGTCCAGGTCCATGATCTTAAATAACCGGATCGTTCATAAAAACTACTTGCTTTACCGGACGGAGGTGGTTCGTAAGAACCGTAATTATAATTATAGGAATAATAATAATTTAGGGCTCCTCCAAAACTGCTTTTAAAAGTAAATTTCTTTAACAAATCAATTTCTGCATACGCATTTCCGGAAACCTGCCAGTTATTGTCTTTATCATCTTTTGATAATATCCTGGCGGAAGCAGGATTGCCTGCCGGACCTGGGAGGGAGGCTACACCACCGATCCCAGCGGGGCCAAAACTGCTCGAATTCCCTTTTATATCGTACACGGGTAAGTAAGGATTAGTTAACAGAAACGGCTCAATACCTATCGAAAACAAACTGTTTGTCCTGGGGTTCTGGCTGTAATTAAATTGCAGATTTTCTCCTATCCGGATCAGGTTCATGACGGTAAAATCCGTGTTGATTCTTGTGGTGTATCTTTTCAAATAGGTGTTTATTAAGGTTCCCTGTTGATCCAGGTAACCAACCGAAAACAGGTAATGATTATTATCTCTTCCTCCTGAAACAGTGACCGTGTGATTTTGAGTCGGTGCCGGTTTAAATCCTTCATGGAACCAGTCGGTGCCGGTTTTATTAAACCGGACAATCTGGTAAATTTCGCCGGCACCTGGATCAATATTGTATTTATCGGGGTTTACAAGGGGATCGCCCTCAAAAAGACCGACGTGAGTACCCGCAAATAAATAGTCCGGCAAAACGGGAACCGGTCCATTGCCAAATAGCCGGTCTGAAGGATTACCGGTTATTGGATCAATCCAATCTGAATTTTTTAAAGCAATCCAAAGCCGGTCTGCATTTTCCTTAGGGGTTAGTAAATCAAGCCCCTTCTTCAGCGGTCTTGTTGTACCTATATATGAGTCATAGCTGATTGATGTCTTACCAATCCTGCCTTTCCTGGTTGTGATGATAATGACTCCATTAGCGCCACGCACTCCATAGACAGAATAAGAACCAGCATCCTTTAATACCTGCAAAGATTCTATGTCATAAGGATTCAGGGAATTAATATTTCCTTCTACACCATCAATTATATATAGGGGAGTAACATCGCCAAAATTGCCAATGCCATGTATGCGTACATTGCTCTGCGAGCCGGGCTCACCGGAAGTAATAATATTCAATCCGGCAACTCTTCCCTGCAACATCTGCTCCACCTGGCCTGCCGGAACAGCAATAAGATCCTTGGGTTTTACGATGGCAACCGACCCGGTTATTTCTTTTACCCGTTGTGATAGATATCCTGTTACTACTACATCGTCCAGGGAAAGTATATTGGTATGCAAAATAATTTTTAAGTTTTTTTCATTGGCTATAGTTATTTGTTGTGTTTGATATCCTACAAAAGATATTCCAAGCACATCGCCTGCTTTTGCATTGATTGAGAAAGAACCGTCTGCTGCCGTGACGATTGCCCGGCCGGAGCTTTTAACCGTTATGGTCGCTCCATTAACAGGAACGAGGTCGTCGCTTACAACGATACCGTTAATTTTTTGCTGTGCAAATGAAGTTGAGATAAATAAGAAAAGTGTTGAAACGAAAAAGACCGGGATTTGTCTTTTTGCAAAACAGTGACATGATTTTCCTTTAACAGGAAACGCAGTGCAGACGGGTATTCCCGACATGTCAGTGTTTTGAATCGTGTCCATGGAGAAGGGTATCTAAATTTACCCTAAATTGCCAAGTTCTCAAAAAAATCCTTTGAAGTAAATAGTAGCTCCTCTCTTTTACCGGAAGAAATAGCAGGCATTCTGCAACAGTGATGGATCTGGTTTTAGGTTACCAGGAATTAAATCATTTGGAATGGAAAGGCAGTGTAATGATGAAAACTGTATGATCACCTTCTTTCGTGTCCACTTTTATTTCACCACCATGCGCTTTAATAATATCATAACTCAATGATAAGCCTAATCCGGTTCCCTGTCCTGTAGGTTTGGTAGTAAAAAAAGGTTGGAAAATTTTGTCAACAACTTTTTGTGGAATACCATGGCCATTGTCCTTCACGCTGATTTCAATCCCTGAATTTCCGCCGGTTAACGGAGACTTTAGCGCCTTCGTTGTGACCGTAACCATGGGCTCGTACTTATCCGGCGAATCTCCCCGGGCGGATTGTTTTTTCTTTTCATTCACGGAATAAAATGCATTGTTGTATAAATTCAGTAATACCCTGCCCATGTCCTGAGGAATGATATTTATTTGTCCAATATGGGGATCAAATTCAGTTTGCAGTATGGCATTAAAAGATTTGTCTTTTGCACGAAGGCCATGCCAGGAGAGCCGCAGATATTCATCGGCCAATGCATTGATATCGGTTGATTCTTTTTTGCCGGTGCTGTTTCGGGAATGCTGCAGCATCCCTTTTACAATGCTTTCTGCGCGTTTGCCATGGTGAATGATCTTTTCAAGATTCTGTTTTATATCCGATGCAATGTTCTTTACATCTTTATGATTGCCTTTATTAATTTCATCTTCCATTTCGCCCATTAACTCCGCACTCACTTCAGAAAAATTATTGACGAAATTCAATGGGTTTTGAATTTCGTGTGCAATACCAGCCGTTAACTCGCCGAGGGAAGCCATTTTCTCAGATTGGATCAGCTGGGCCTGTGCAGATTTTAACTCCCCGTAGGATGTTTCAATTTTATCTTTCTGTTTATCTATTTCTGATTTTTGAGCGGTCAGTAATATATTGGCTTTTTGTTTCAGCCTGATATTGCGCCATAAAATAATGGACACGGCCAGGAGGGCGGAGAGACCGCCAAGTAATACAAACATTTTAATTCTGTTTCGGTACTGCACCCGAGCTTGCAGTGATTCCTGTTGCCGTAATTGTTCAGAAAAAGAAATTTTCTGAAACTCGCTTATTTTTTCTTTGCTGAGGAGTGAATCTTTTAGTGTGACGGAATTTTCAATGTATGCAAAAGCGCTGTCAAACATTTTCTTCTCTTTGAAGTACGAAGCCAGAAAAGCGCTGGCATTTAACTTTTGTAGCAAAAAATCCGCCTTATTGGCCATGGCCAACGATAGCCTGGCATAGTAAAGAGCTGAATCCTTATTACCTGCATTGCTTAGCAGGGTTGCCATTCCCAGGCTGGCGTCGCAGGTGATAGCGTAATCAAGAACCTTATCCGATTCCAGCATACTGAGCCGGTAAAATTTCATAGCCCGGGGGGGATCGCCGGTTTTGGAGTAAATGACGCCGAGCGAGTAAAGTATTTTTCCCGTGAGGTAGTCATCTTTAACCTGCCTGACAAGTTCATAGCTTTTCAACGTATATAATCTTGCCGAATCCAGTCGATTGAGCGATTCGTACGTCTTACCGATATTCATGTAAAACCAGGCCAGGCGGCCATTTAGGTGGTTCTTTTGTGCAATAGGCGTACCCTTAAAAAAATAATGAAGGGCTTGCTGATAATCGCCCTGGTAGCCATAAACTTCGCCGATATTCGATAAATTATTAACTATCCATTCCGGCTCTTTATTCTGTTCACTGAGTTCCAGGGACTGGAAGTATAATCCCAAACCCCGGGTGTAATTGCCCATATAGACAAATACTTTTCCCATGGTATACAGGGAATTGATTTTTCCTTTATCTGAGTTTATTTTTTCTGAGAGGTCTAAGGCTTCTTTGATCAGTATGAGTGACGTATCTGTTTTAGGGCCCAGATAATATTCGGCTAATTCTCTCAAATTAAGCACCCTTTTGATATCCTCTTTGGAAGAGGCGAGTTCCTGCAATAATTCTTTCTCATTTAGTTCTTCATTTGTCTGAGCCGATAATGCGGCTGCACAGTATAACCCGAGCCATAGTAATAAAGCCATTTTCATAAACGAATGTATCCACAGAGGCCTTTGATAATTGTTCATTTTTGCCGGTTTTTAATTCAGGATATTAATGCGGCCCTGCCTTCAGTACCATGAATGATTTTGTTTAAGCATGCCTTTGTTGTTCCAGAAAAAAGCTAGTCACTGTGAGGGAAACCGGATTTTATTTGCAAGGGCCAGCTGGTTGAAAAAAGACCGTAATCATTTCGGCTCTATGTTCAGCCAGTCATTTTATACAGGTCTCATGATCCCGGGTCCCGCGATACGATGAGATTACTTTACTCATCAAAAATGTACGCCCAGGCTTCTATTGATCCTTTGCTAAAATTAACTTTTGAAACTGAATTCGTATTACATGCTTAAAAATAATTATAAATATTGTATTGAATTGTCATGTTTATAATTTAGATTTGGTAACCCTCTTCAGTCAGGCTCTATGTAAATCTTTCACGTACTTAATCACTTTTTTTATTATTCTGATCCGGCCTGGTTGTTCCGGTCGCAAAAAAGTTGTTTTAAAATTTATCCAATACTGTCTCAGATTTTTAAACATTAAAAGAAGTACAATGAAAAATTTCAAAATCAAGGATTTGATGATTTCTGTTCATCCACTATCCGGTTCTGATCGAGGGTATCTGGATGATAAATTAAAACTGGGCACGATGGCAGTTGAGGCTGGTTGTTTTGCTGCCACCAAGTGCACGGCTACCAAACCCGATTGTTTTGCGGCTACTTCATGTAGCGGTACCCGGCCGGATTGTTTTGCAGCGACCCAATGCAGTGGCACCCGCCCAGATTGCTTTGCCGTTAGCAAATGTAGCGGTACCCGGCCCACTCAATATTTTGACGGAAATGCATTTTTGAAGCAGCAGCAGGAACCGAAACAGTCCGGCGACCTGCTGGCACTAAAGCATATACTGGCTGGTATGCAGGGGAAAAAAATATCCGTGTAGTGTATAACGGTAATGGTCATTCGTTAATTTTGATTCGCCTTTACGATTGACGAATACTGTCGTGTAACGTTGAATGGTCCAGACTGTAACTAATATTTCAGCATGTGAAATGCCGTTTTCTCCTTAATGAAAAATTCAGGCAGGGATTGGTTTATAGGCTGACCGAGTGGAACCAGCTTAACAATCAACAAAAAGTATTATTATCGGGCCTGCATGATGAAGCAGAAGTATATGGTGTTTTTGAACCGGCAGACAGCTCCTCTGAACTTACTTTTAAGGTAGCTTACCGCGAAGTAGCGATGCTTTACCTGCACCTTCAGCACTTTAATAAGCTGCCCCATTATTTTATAGTTTCTGGTGGCGACCACATCAATGATACCGTTGCACAGCTGCTGCTAAATGATATCATCCAGATTGCATGGGAAGGCAGCTATGTCGGCGGCACAGCCGCCTTATCTGCAGTGTACGGGGAAAATATTTTTACAGAGCCCCAGTTACCCGGTTTTTTATCAGACCTGTCATTCAAAGCAATTTATTATGCATGGATGCTCCAGGATACCAATCTGCGATCTGTCGCCGGCAAGCTCTATGCATTTAATACGGTTCCCTGGGATGCTTCCATGAAACTGGCTTTTTATGACACGCAGCGCGTAGAAGAATTTCTATTTTCCCGGACGGATACAGCCGGGCGGAAAAGTATGGATCAACAATGGTATACCGATGCCGATACGGAAAAGAGCAGTTGGCTATCATGGGCCCGGAGGATTCCGGGAAAATCATCACTGCTACATTCAGGGGGCAATTACAAATTGTATATCAGCCCGGTTATAAATGTTCTTCCGGAAGTATTCATGCGTTTTATTCCTGTCATCTCAGTATCAAAAGCGTTCAGCTTTAAGGTGGG
>JAOQAL010000621.1 GCA_025963615.1 Chitinophagaceae bacterium
GGTCGTGTGGCTGAAAGACATCCGCTTTACGGATGGCACACTTGGTATCGATCTCAGGGGAAAAGATGTTTTTCTGCAAAGCTTCCTGGGAATTGCCTTTCATGCAGTGGATACGGCCAGGTATGATGTTGTGTATTTCAGGCCTTTCAATTTCCGGCATGAGGATGACTTGAGAAGAAAGTGGTCGGTACAATACATGGCCCTACCGGACAATGATTACACGATACTCCGAAAGGAACATCCCCTGGTTTATGAAAATGCAGCGCAACCGGTACCGCAGGCTGATGATTGGTTCCATGCCACCATTGTAGTTAAAGAAGACTGGATAACCATTTATGTCAACCATTCAACAGAAGCCTCCTTGAAGGTAAAAAAACTGAATGCCATACACAGCGGGATGATCGGGCTATGGACATCCGGGCCAAGCGGCGACTTTGCAAACCTTTCAATAATTCAATAAACCCAGACACTATGAACACTGATACCGTTAAAAAAATAATGCCTCTTTGCCTTTTATTAATAATTACCAGCGGCGGCGCCTACACGCAGCCAAAAAACAGGGTCATTGATTATTCCGCCATTCAACCCTCCGCCTGGATCATTCCACAGAATGATACTCTTGCCTATTCGTTTGAGACTTATTCAGGCAGGAAAAAAGCCTTAATCTTAAAGCGGAATCTCTTAAACTACAAATCGGCGAATATCGCATATCCCAAAGCGCTGGAATTTAAAGATGGTATTATTGACCTGGGTTTGAAAAAAGGATCTGTTGGTTTTTGGCTAGGTAACAGCGCTAAGGGTGCGTATAAAAATTTAAGGATAACGACTTTTTAAGAATTCAGGATATCCAAAGTTTAAAACAAATAATAAAGAACATGAACAGTCCCACTTTTTTATCAGTCCTTTTATTGCTATGTCTAAGCGTCCGTCTGTCTGCGCAAACCATCTATGTTGATGTTGTGAAAGGCCGTTACGAAGCCAAAGGAACCCTAACAGATCCCTTGGCGGGTTTGGAACAAGCCGTAGCGCTTGCAAGCGGTTTTACGGGAAATGAACCTGTTACTATAAAAGTTGCTCCAGGCCTATATGTTATCTCGCAACTACTTGAAACCAGGACCGGCAATTTACTGAATGATACCATGAGGTATACCATTGAAGCCACCGTGATGCCGGATGACCCGGACTGGCTACCCACTAAAATGCCGGTTATTCAATCTATCTCTCGCGATAATTCCATTACGCAGTTTGTGCATAGTGCCGGATTCCTGGTCGCCAAAAATAACGTCAGCTTTAAAGGATTAAAGTTTACCGGCAATGCCAATCCTTCTGTACGCTATTACTATCCCGTGACCCGGGAGAATGAAACACTCAAAGGTTTGGAAATATCCAAATGCTATTTTATCGGTGAAAAGAATTCAGAACCCATACAAGGCGCTGTCTGGGCGCATGGGGCCGGCATTGCGATTGATCATTGCATATTTTATGGTTGTAAAAATGCATTGTTACTTTTCAAATCGATCAGCGGATTTTCTGTTACCAACTCCATTATATATGGCTCTTATGAATCCGCGGTGTGGTTTGGACCCTTTACTGCCGGATTTACATTCCGAAACAATATCGTTTCCCATTGTAATTATTTCTGGGTTCGACCGGACAATACTCAGCCTGCTTACAGTTTCACGAACTCACTCATTACCGGGAACAAGGAATATATGGGCTATTATGGGTCAAAGGGATTAGTTCCAACCGAAAAAAACAGTCATACAGAAACGGGTATCAGGAAAACCGGTAACGTATTGCTTAGTGAAGTAAAAACAGAGGGATTACCGAAAGATTACCTGAACCTAACGGCTGATTCGGATGGGAAAGAAATCGGTGCGGGGATTTTTAAGAAACCAATGAAATGATATTGAGCAGCCCTAAAAAACTTAACTCTGCTAATGAGCCGGATAATGCGCGTATCCGGCTCTTACTGACGGATCATTTAACACCAGATTTAAAATTCACCACTTTATTTTTGAAAACTGTATTCCGTTATCGGCTGCTACCTAAATGCCACCCTTATACTTTACCTCTCACCAGTTCTTAATCCATCTTTTAATAGCCTGGCCCTTCCACATCCAAAACCCTGTAATGACCACCACGGGAACAAAAACCCAACGTACAAATATAACCGCCCGGGGAATTTGTGAAAGCGGGCCGTAAATATATCCGATAAGTGGAATGCTTATAATAATATGCAGCCACCGGTGGATCCGTCTTTCCTGTGATGCCTTCATGTCTTTAGATTCTTAACGAACCTTTGCCGAATCTTTCTGCTGGTGGTGGTTTTCAAAGCGGTCGCTTCGGTTATAGTTTCCGCATCTCCATCCACGGTCTGCACGGAAAAAAATAATATTTGCCACAATAAATGAAACCAGGATAAATATGGATGCGACTTTAGTAATTTTCGTGAGCGTAACGCTCTTTGAAAAATTACCAAATACATAACCGATTATGAAAACCATCGCGGTTATAAATAATAGTCTTGTCAGTATAAAAATTGCTATTGGCATGTTCTACGTTTTATTTTAAAAAAATGTTGTTCACTATTCTACTTGATTTGTTTTAGTAGGCCTTCTACTTCTGTCTTTCCCCAATGAGGATAAGCCCTGGCGGCCGAATTAATTTCTAATTTCTGTTTGGCATTTGTAAACCATTCTTTTGCTTTTGCTTTATCACCGCCATACGCTTTGGGGGTATAAAATTTTTCCCAACCTAACAGGAACATTGCTCTTGGGTTTTCAGGATTAGTTTTTTGGGCTAAGAGCATATAATTAAAAGCCCTGGGACCGAACTTCGCGCCATAGGTGGCCGGGTTCATAAACACTTTTGCCTTATTAAACATGGCTACTACACAATAAGCCTCGGATAACTCGTTCTTTTGCTTACCAGTATCCAACAAGGCCTGGGATTTGGTTATTTGTTCATCAGCAAGATTGGCATAGGGTTCAATCTTATCGCCATCTTCCTGGTAGAGCCAGCCAATTTTTGCATTACAAAATGCAGCGTAATACCAGGAAAGCCAGTTGGTTTTTTCCAATTCAGCAATTTTTAAAAAATGATCTGCCAGTCCCTGGTAATCTTTAACTGTTTTTGCTTTATCCAGGTTTTCAACCGTAGCTTCTAATTCTTTGGATGCATTTTGCGCAGGGGCTGTTAGTTGAAGCAGCGCAAGCGTCATAATAATTAATACTGAGTTTTTCATTTGTAATTTTTTAACTTTTAAGATCGGGTTATAAATTTTGATTGATGAAATCATCTCTTCTGTCGATACCGAAACTCATAAAAATACCGATGTAATAAAATCGTGTTGCCGGCAACGTAATGAGTGTTTTATTATTTCCATTGTAACTGTAGTTATATCCAAATACCTGTTTTGAACCCAATACATTGTTCATACCGAAGCCTATGCCGGTG
>JAOQAL010000138.1 GCA_025963615.1 Chitinophagaceae bacterium
ACACCACTCTGCTTTTGTAGCACCGCTATCCGCTATAAGTTTAACAACCGCCATAGAACAAATTCGTTAAAAGTCATGCTGTTTTGGATGAACGAAACCCACTGTTAATCCAAAACGCTTATTTTGCATTTAAAATACAAAGAAACAGAAGACAATGGGTAATAAAAAATTACAGGTGTGGCTACCGCTCCTTTTTTCAATCGTGATGATAGGTGGGATGTTTTTCGGTTTCCAGATGAAAAACCAAATAGGAAGCAAAAGTTTTTTTAAAACAGGGAAATTGGGTTCTCTGCAGGAAACCCTTGATTTGATCAAACAAAAATATGTTGACTCCATTGGAATTGACACGCTACAGGAAAGCGCCATTCAGGATGTAGTGAATGAACTGGACCCTCACTCTGTATATATCCCACCGTCACATTTACAGGAAGTCAATGAAGATATCATGGGCCGGTTTGAAGGCATTGGTGTCGAATTCAATATTTTCGGCGATACGGTGAATATCGTGTATGTAATACCCGGAGGCCCCAGCGATAAGGCGGGTTTGCAGGTAGGCGATAAAATTTTAAAAGTAAATGATTCATTGATAGCCCATAAAACCCTGGCAACTGATGATATCAAAAAAATCATCCGGGGCGAAGAGGGTTCTTCTGTTTTACTTACCATCTTACGAAGTGGGAAACAGGAAATTATTTCTGTAAAAAGAGGAACCATACCGGTTTCCTCCATTGACGCGGCTTATATTATTGATACAGCGACAGGATATATCAAGCTGAATAAGTTCTCCGATAACACCTACCGGGATTTTATGCAGAACCTCGAATTATTGCAAAAACAGGGAATGCAAAAATTAATCCTCGATCTAAGGGGAAATGGTGGCGGCTTTATGGGTGAAGCGGTTAATATGGCCGATGAATTTCTGAATGATAATAAACTGATCGTGTATACCCAAGGCAATAGCAGTCCCAAAGAAGAATTCAAGGCACGCCGGGAAGGCCTTTTTGAAAAAGGCAAATTAGTCGTGTTAGTCGATGAGCTAACTGCCAGCGCCAGTGAGGTACTGGCTGGAGCCTTGCAGGATTGGGACCGGGCTACCATTATAGGGCGCAGAACATTTGGGAAAGGACTTGTGCAAAAACAATATTCTTTAAGTGATGGTTCCGCTATCCGCCTGACAATAGCCCGTTATTATACCCCACTGGGCCGCAGTATCCAACGTCCTTATGATAAAGGGAAAAAAGTATACATGGATGAGATATGGCATCGCTATGAAACGGGTGAGATGCTGTATGCCGACTCTAATAAAGTAAGCCGGGGAAAAGAATATATTACGCCGGGTAAAAGAATCGTGTATGGCGGGGGCGGTATCATGCCGGATATTTTTGTATCAATTGATACGAATGGCATCCGTCGTAGTATCACAAGATTGTATTTAGATGGAAGCTTTAATAATTTTGTCTACAATTATTATGTCAGGCACATGGAGGACTTTAAACAATATAACAACCCTTCAGATTTTGCAAAGCGTTATAATAGCACAGATGCCTGGAACCAGTTAAACTCTTTTGCAAAAAAAGATACGATAGAACTTAAATACATTTCTTCCAAAGATAGTGATGATATTAAACGTCGCCTGAAGGCCTACCTGGCCAGATATAAATGGAGGAATGAAGGTTTTTATGAATTGCTGAATATCGATGACGCCGTTATAAAAAAAGCGCTGGAAGTTATCGCGGACTAGATTCGGGCTTCAATATGCTCATCCCTAAAATTGTAAGAGGAATAAAAGAAGCAAATCAGCAATAGGCGCAAGCCACCCGGTACATGAAATGGGGCTCAAGGGAAAGGCCAGGCCACCGGCGATAATTAATAGAGCTACCTTGCATTTTGCACCCTCGATTCTTAATCGCTGTATTCACTTTGCCTGTTGAGGGTAAAAAAGAAAAAGGCAGACTATCTGCCTTCCCTGTCAAGAAGTTCCTTTTTTTCAATGCGGTAGGAACTAACCAGCCCAAGACCGCCACCTATTGCAATCAATGCGAAATATACGGCTACCGGTTCGATGCGGGTAGGGATCAACGCGATGTCAACGAAAAAAGCGATGAGTAAACCCAGTCCGGCGCCGACCAACAACAATCCCCATTTCAGGTTTTTGTACGGTACGGGGCGGTTGGCAAATTCTTTGGGGTTCAATCCCTTTTCAATCATCGCCAGGTTTTCTCTTTTGTGCATGTATATAATACCAAACACCATGGCGAAAAAGCTTAAAGGAATTAATACGGCGACTAACATTTCTGTGGCGTGCATAAACTTGATTTTTATGTTTTATTAATTTTGTTTTTGTTTATTCTTAAGACTACTGCTTTGGAAACCAGGTTACAGCCTTAATGAACTTTTAGTTTGTGCTACTCAGCGTTGGCGCAGTAGCATTCAATCTGTTTACAAAATATCAGACTCAACCTGTTCCAATCAGGTTACAGAGATTTGGGGAAAAGTTTAAAAGTTCAGGGTTTATTAGTTTAATCACACTGCCAGGAACTACCCTGTATCATGGTGTCTGGCCCTAAACTCCTGAACGGTAGAACTTTTGCATCTGCAAATCCAGAACAGCAATATTAAAAATCCGTACTTTGTACTGTAACCTGTTTCATTTACAGGTAGTCTTACAACCAGAATGTCAACCGGGCCTTCCGATATAGAAATCATCAGCAGAGTGCTAAAGGGTGAACAACAGGCTTATGCAGAACTGGTAAACCGTTATCAGAACTATGTTTTCACACTTACACTCAGGTTCATTAAGAGCCGGGAGGATGCCGAAGAGGTATCCCAGGATATTTTTGTGAAGGCTTATCGCTCTTTGGCAGATTTCAGGGGGGCTTCTAAATTCAGCACCTGGTTATACACGATCGTTAACACAACCTGTATTACTTTTTTAAGAAAAAAACGCCTGGTTGTTCAATCACTTGACAATGAAAAAGTGTTTGAAAGCGTGGAAAACCATGATTCGGGTTTTAATGCTAACCAGGTGGAACATAAGTCCAGGGTAAATATGGTAACCATGGCCATTACCATGCTTAGTCACGATGATTCGGAAATATTGACCTTGTTTTATAAAGCGGAACAAAGCCTGGAGGAAATTAGCCAGATCCTGGGATTGGAGCCAAATACAGTGAAAGTCCGGCTTCACAGGGCCAGGCAACGACTGAAAGATAAGATGGAAGCATTCTTTAGTGAGGAAGTAAAAGATATTTACCGATAGTCCTGATTCCTGAAGAGTGCATAAATACATTAAATTTTTGAAAAGAAATTATAGAGCGATTTTTTTAAAAATGTTATACTATGAACAGTGATATTTCAAACTCTGCGTCAAACACCGGAGAAGAAGGCATAGAAAGCCG
>JAOQAL010000660.1 GCA_025963615.1 Chitinophagaceae bacterium
GAAGGCAGAAAATAAATTTAGAGATGTTTTGTTTTAGCCACTCTGTAATTTAACCCCGCAGTTGTACCGCCTGTTACATCAACCGTAACGCCGGTTATCATGCCGGCCATATCAGATGACAGGAATACTGCCGCATTCGCTATATCCGCCATCAACGGAAGTTTTTTCAACATCGTGTCGCTTTCCATTTTTCGGAGGATAGGCTCCATATCCTGCTGGTTGCTAACAATCGCTTCCTTAAAAATGCTTGAGTCCGGGGAACCAGCCGACCGGATATTTACAACCCGCACACCATACGGGCCCAACTCTGAAGCCAGGTTACTTGAAAAGCTTTCTATCGCGCAACATGCCGGCGCAAAGCCACCGGTAAATGGATAACCAATACCTCCCGGCGTTGCAGTAAGTGATAAAATAATACCTGAACCTTGCTTCATCATCAGCTTTCCGGCAGCAACGGCCGTTAGAAAACGGGTTCGCATCATAAGTGTCATCGGACTCATAAAATCATCTGCCGCTATATCCACCAACGGTATATTTTGAACAACATCAACTCCGGTAGCATTGAATGATATATCAACGGTGCCGGCTTGCTGTATAACCTGCTCCAGGTGATTACTAATTGCCCTTTCATCAAGTGCATCCACCTGATCCACCTGCGCATGGCCCCCGGCAGCAACGATCTCATCAGCTACTTTTTGTAGGGAGCTGATAGTACGCCCGGTTAAAAATACACGGGCACCGGCACTGGCAAATGCCTTGGCGACCGCACCGCCCAATGAGCCGCCAGCGCCATATATAACTGCATTCTTGTTTTGAAGTAACACGCTATTTGAATTTATTTATTGAAGAATATCTTGGTCTGACCGTCCCTGTTTGACCAAGATACTAAGAAGACGTAAATAATTTTTCCTTGAATCTGTTTTTAATAGTCTTTGCGTTCTTTGCTTCTCTGCGCCCTTTGCGTGAAATCCGGCAGTGATATTGAGAAACCAGAAATTGATTCTTAACAATTCATCTCTTTGCGTTCTTTGCTTCTTTGCGCCCTTTGCGTGAAATCCGGCAGAGATGTTGAGAAAGTAAAAATTGATTCTTAACCGTTCATCTCTTTGCGTTCTTTGCTTCTTCGCGCCCTTTGCGTGAAATCCGGCAAGAAGTAAAAACAAAAATATCTCCAATATTTAATCAGTCTGCTTTAAAAACCTACCCAACCCTTACTTACCAATTATCTCTTTACGGTGTTTCATCCCCCAAACCTTTAGCTCCTGTATCAACTTTCCCAATGACCTTCCATGTTCAGTAATGGAATACTCCACCGTCGGCGGAAACGTATCATAAACCGTTCTTTTGATAAGTTGGTTTGCTTCTAAATCTTTAAGTTCTTTGGACAGCACTTTATCTGTCACCCCATTTAATTCTTTCGAGATTTGCTTAAATCGCCGGTTATCAAACAATAAGGACACAATAATCTGCAGTTTCCATTTTCCATTTAATGCTTCTAATGCATCCTTCACCGGCCGAAGAAGGGATGTGCATTCCGTTGAAGAATGCGGTTTTTGAGTTGTCTTGTTTTCTTTTTTTGCCACGTTACTTTCCTATTGGATAGTGCTATCCAAATGGATAGTACTATGTTTTAGATAGCTAATATATATAATTTTGTATTGCAAAACCAAATAAAAATATGCCAAACAATAAAACGAAAAAAGTAATTACGGTTATTGTCACTTCCCTGGCAGCCGCTATGGTGATTTTAAGCGGTATCATGAAATTGGTAAGCAACGAACAGGTGGTAGCCAAGTTTACCAAAGTAGGGGTAAGCCAGTTTCTCACCGTATTAGGATTAATGGAAATCGCCTTTACCGCATTATTTCTATTTCCTAAAACAAGAAAGATGGGGTTTATTTTACTATCCTGTTATTTTTCAGGAGCTATCGCTACCGAACTTTCGCACGGCGAAAATATTATGAGTCCGGTTATGCCGCTTATTTTAGTATGGACGGCCGCGCTGTTACTCGACAAATCCATTTTTTTACCAGCTTCCAAAGCACAAGCAATTAATTAAATACCATGTCAATCCAAAGAAAGCTAATCAAAATAGAAACTCCTCCTGCTCAGCCGGGGTTTCTTGGTGCTGGTCATATAGCCCGTGCCGTTGTATACGACAACTTTTCTGAAAGCGATCCATTTATCCTGCTAATGGATGATATGCTTGATAAGAAAGATGATAAACCAGTTGGCGGGCCGCATCCGCATGCAGGATTTGAAACCGTTACATTATTACTGGAAGGCGAAGTAGGAGATGAAGCTCATCAAATGAAAGGAGGAGATTTTCAAATGATGACAGCGGGACGCGGCATAGTTCATACGGAAACTATCCAAAAGCCCGCGAAGATGCGACTTTTGCAATTATGGTTAACCCTCCCCAAAGAAAACAGGTGGGCAAGTCCCAGGGTCCAGGATATCTCATGGAAGAATATTCCTAAAGTAGCTGAAAATGGACTGAAAATAAATGTGTATAGCGGCTCATTGGCTGGAGTTTCATCACCGTTAGCTAATTATGTTCCGTTAATCGTTGCCGACATTCAAATGCAGGCGGGTGTAACGACTATACAAAATATTCCGGCATCGTTCAACACGTTCTTGTATGTATTAGAAGGAAGTGTAAAGATTGGTGACGGGAATAAAGCTATCAATTCAAGCCAGGTTGGCTGGCTGGATAATCATCCGGATAACACCCAAAGCGAATTAAAATTGATAGCCGGAGAATCAGGAGTTCGCGTTATTTTGTATGCAGCGCAACCGCAAGGCTATCCTATTATCTCTCACGGTCCGTTTATTGGCGACAATCAGGAAGATATTACGCGACTATACCAGGAATATCGGCAAGGTAAAATGAAAAACATTTCATCATCTCAGCGTATTCTATTGTAGGCTACTCAGATCCTCATAGCCATCGGGACTTTTTTTGTTGCAGATCCCTTCGCATTGAGGTCAAACTAATTTTCCAGTTTATTGTGTGCTATCAAGGGAGCAGGGGTATACCGCTGAAATCACAATATCGCTCCAACCCCATCTGCCTTGTGTTCCAGCGGAACACTTTGTGGGTAGAAAAAAAATAGAATAGCGGATAAGCGTTCCAGCGGAACGCATTGTGCGCT
>JAOQAL010000149.1 GCA_025963615.1 Chitinophagaceae bacterium
TTTTTGTTTACTTCCTGTTAAGTGCACAATATGAAAGTTATATTCTTCCTTTTTCAATTCTGTTAACCTTACCGATAGGCCTTGCAGGCGCTTTCCTTTTTGCAAAGATCTTTGGAATAGACAATAACATTTATGTGCAAATAACCCTGATAATGCTTATAGGCCTGCTGGCAAAAAATGCGATCCTGATTGTACAATTTGCGGTAGAAAGAAGGAGAAACGGTATGCCAATAATACAAGCTGCTTTAGAAGGAGCTCAGGCAAGGCTTCGCCCAATTTTAATGACTTCGTTTGCTTTTATTCTTGGGCTACTTCCTCTTATGCTGGCATCAGGTGCCGGAGCGAATGGGAATCATGCTATTGGTACTGGTGCTATTGGAGGTATGTTGATAGGAACAACCTTTGGAATTTTTATTACGCCTGTTCTCTTTATTATTTTCCAGACCCTGCAGGAAAAAATAAGTGGTCCGCCTAAACAGGATGAGGAAGAGCATGACACAGAGGAGAAAGGTATTGATGCTAATTCTCCGTCAACCGAAACCCCTGATCCAGGTAATGAAATTTAAATGATTATTTATGAAAAAACATTCAATAATTTATCTTCTCTTTAGCCTTACGATACTTGCCACATCATGTGCCGTTATCAAACCATACCAGGCACCGGTTATAGGAAACCAGAATCTGTATCGTGATCAATACTCAAAGGATACTACCAACATGGCCGATCTGCACTGGACAGAAATATTCGGTGATACTTTATTGCAGAATCTGATCCACGAAGGCATAAACAACAACCTGAACTTACAAATCGCTTATTCACGTATCCGGCAGGCACAGTCATACTTTGAACAAAGCAGGCTTGCATTTTTTCCATATGTAAATGCAGATGCCTCCGCTCAGGGCAGTAAACTATCCGGTAACAAAACAACAACTTCATCCGCCAATACGCTTAACTTTCAACTGGGTATAAGTTCAAGTTGGGAAGCTGATATATGGGGCAAGTTAAAAAGTTCGAAAAGGGCTTCATTGGCTTCCCTGTTACAAAGTGAAGCATACTCAAAGGCTGTTCAGACAGACCTGGTTGCCGGTATTGCCAACTATTATTATACCCTGCTGGCACTTGACAAGGAATTAATAATTACAGAACAATCCGTTAAAAACTGGATTAGTACAGTAAATATCATGAAGGCTTTAAAACAGGCCGATGTTGTTACTGAAGCAGCTGTGGTTCAGAGCGAAGCCAGCCGGTATGCGGCAGCTGTAACTATTCCTGATCTCAAACAATCGATCCGGCAAGTTGAAAATGCGCTGAGTATCCTTGTGGGCAGAGTACCGGGTAGCGTGTTACGAGGGGAATTGTCTAAACAAAAATCAATTGCGTTTCTACATACCGGTGTTCCGGCGCAATTGCTTGGCAATCGTCCTGATGTGCAGGAAGCTGAATTGAATTTCCGTTATAATTTTGAATTAACAAATATTGCCCGTACCTATTTCTATCCCGACCTGGTTATTTCTGCCTCGGGAGGTTTTAATAGTGCTTCCCTGTCCAACCTGTTTAGCCCCACTTCGATAATAGGAAATATTATAAGTGGCTTAACTCAACCCATTTTTAGCCAGGGTATCAACAAAACAAGACTAAAAGTAGCCCAGGAAGGACAGCAACAGGCATTGCTCAGTTTTCAGAATGTTTTGTTGACAGCCGGGCAAGAAGTTTCTGACGATATTACTGCTTACCAGAGCACGCTTGAAAAAACAAATCTTCGTGACAGCCAAATAATGAATCTGCAAAAAGCTGTGGAATATACCCAGTTATTGGTGCGTTACAGTTCCGCTAATTATACTGAAGTATTAACTGCTCAGCAAAGCCTGTTATCTGCACAATTAAACCAGGTGAATGACAGGTTACAGCAGTTTCAGGCTATTGTGAATTTGTATCGTGATCTGGGAGGTGGATGGAAGTAACAGGATAATTTATTAAATAGTGAAATGAAATAACTTCTATGAAAAAAATAAAAAATTACATTGAAAAAAGAAAATACGAAATCTTATTGCTGAGCTTACTAGTATTAATGTTCGGTGTACGCCCAACCAGTGTAAATCCATTTCTTCCGATACAGGTTATGATTGTGGGTACAATAATATTTTATGACCGTAAGTTTTTATGGTACCTGATAGCCGGATTACTAACAGTTACAATTGCTCTTATTATTTCTTCGCATATATTTCACTTTAAAGAAATTAACAGTCGCAGTTTGTTAGGCATAACATTCATTATATATTTTGTAACGATTACTGTAGAGGTATTCAGAAAAATATTATTGGTAGATAGAGTTGCGCCGGAAATAATTTCTGCCGTACTATGTGGATTTATAATGCTTTGTTTTATTGGCAGTTTTTTATTTGATTTTATAGAGACATATACTCCGGGTTCGTTTTCAGGATTAGGAGAAAGTAAAATGAAGTTAAATACCTTACTATATTTTAGCGTAAGCAATCTACTCACGCTGGGATTTGGAGATATTCTTCCAATATCATTTTTTGCAAAAAAGGCAGTTATGTTTTTGGGGCTTGTGGGACATTTTTATACAGTGTTTGTTACAGCGATTATAATTGGTAAATATATAAACCAGGGCAGGAAATAAAAGAAGCAGTTAATCCTGCTTCATGGAACGTTCATTAATTTAATATTAGACAGATGATTTTATTATGCGCTGACTTAAGACACAAAAATTATTAATTTGATATTGAAAAGATATTTTATTGTTACCCATTACTAATTAACTATTTCGTAATACTGCCATAATAATTTGGTTAAACGGCAGCCATACTTTTGCATTATCAATTGTTCAATATAATACACTTTCTCATGTGTGATCCCCGGTTCTCTACCGGGGATTTTTTTGTTTTCAAACCGAATATGCAGTAAGGACTCCATGCATTGAAATCAACAGTTTGAAATTTCTTCACATTTTATTATTAATGGTTTAACCATTACATAACATTGGAAAACTAGTTTTGTTTTAGAATTTATGTCTTCACGCAATACTTAATTTTTTAATTAAATAGTACGAAATGAAAAAGCAAAAAAAAAATCCCGGTGTAGATTCAAAAAATAAATTGCATAAACAAACAGGTAATAATAAAAATATAATTTCTGAAACCACCTATTCCGGTAATAGTTTGTCTACTGGCTTACTATCAGATCAAACAAAAATAGTCGCTGATCAAAACTTTCACCCGGCTACAGCTAATATATTCCCAATAAGTTGGGAATATATTAGCTGACCATAAAAAACAGGATTGGACTTTATTACGGGAGCCCACCGGTAATTATCTGAGATTCCGGTTTCACAATTTTACCATTGATGTAATGGTTTATTGATTGGATAGCCATAGAATACTTTAATTAAAAAAATTTGTCAACTCTTATTCAACAGTGCATCTGTAACAGGAAATGTAACCTTTAAAATACAGCCTTTACCGGGTTGCGAAATAAAATCAGCTATTACACTGTAAGAATTTGCCCGGCTTTTTATATTGGCTATCCCGATACCTTTTTTTTGTTTACGGGTATCAAATCCAACACCATTATCTATAATAGAAAGAGTGATGAATTTTTTATTTTGCGAAAGTGTGATCGTAACTTCTGTTGCCCGTGCATGTTT
>JAOQAL010000735.1 GCA_025963615.1 Chitinophagaceae bacterium
AATCAGCGGGCAGGTTGCCCATTATTTTAATGCTCCGGCCTTCTTTGGTTTTGGGAGCAACAGCAGCGGCAATGAAAAAATCTCCTATGGACGTTTTGGAGGAAAGGACCAGGTTACAGCCGCATTATACGTTACACAGCCTATTTATAATGCCGGCATAAGGCCGGGTTTGCAATATGCTAAACTATTGGAACGGGAAAGTGATTTATCACTTACCGGGAAAAAAACGGAAATAGCGGCCTTGTTGAAGCAAACCTATATCCAGGTACTGGTATTAAACGAACGTATCAAGTTGCAAAAAGAAAGTCTTTTCCGTAATGAAAAAGCATTGCAGGATGCCAGATCATTACTGGCACAGGGAAGAGCATTAAGGGTCGATACGCTGAGAGCCTATACTTCTGTTAAAAACCTGGAGCCCGAATTACTGAAACTATCTTATGCCGTTGAAGTGGGCAAACAGCAATTGAAAACGATAACTGGGATAGACTCTTCCCAGGAAATTGAAATTTCCGATTCATTGACGTTACCCGCAACGGCTGTCCGGCTGACGGAGAATGAAGTATACGGCGAAGCCCGGCAACACCGGCCAGACCTGCAGGTATTGGATTTGCAACAACAGTTGAGTGACCAGCAAATCAAATTGGCGGCTGCGGCTGGGAAACCCATCGTGTCGGCAACAGGACAATACCTGGTACAATCTCAGTCAAACAGATTTAATTACTTCGATGCCTATTATCCTTCCACCACTTTTGCGGGTGTACAGGTAGCCGTTCCCCTATTCAACGGATTCAGCAATAAGGCAAGGATTAAGCAGGCGAAAATTGAAAAAAAGCAATCGGTGATCCGGTCGCAAAATGCCTCGGAACAACTCCGGGCTGAAGTAAAACAGGTCGTAGCCAACCTGCATGAAACAGCTGTCCGCATACAAACCAGGACTAACGTTAAAGAGACAGCGCTGATGAGTTATGATATGACGCAATACCGTTATGCAAAAGGGGTGGCATCCCGGTTGGAACTTACGGATGCAGAGCTGGCATTGACCACTGCGCAATCCAATTACCTGGAAGCTGTCTATGATTACCTGTCAGCCCATATTGCACTGGAACTTATTATGGGTAGGACGGGAGAGTAAAATCAGTAACCCGTTGCCGCTCTGCATCTGAATCGGGAACGCATTACTTCTTATCCGGGATTAACACCATCCGGACACCCAACAGGTAGAAGCAGGAAATGTTAAAAGTTAAGCGTGGTCCAAAAGGTTGTAAGTACCGAAGGAATATGTGCAACCATTCGACGATGTATGAAATGTGCAGGCCGGATGAAAAAAAATTAAAACCCGGCCCGAAGATTAATCAGTGAAGAAGTTTAATTTCTTTAGCCTTGATTGTATGGCGCCACTCGTGCGGCCGAAATGCTTTGCCAGGGTAACGATGCTTTTCTTCTTTTCAAACATTTCTTTCAATTCATTGTCGAGCTGTGCTGTCCAGGGTTTATAGACACCTTTATCAAATTCTCTTTTAGGTGCAACCGAATAAAATTTTTCTCCAGGAAGCCGGGACCCGTATTTTTTTATAGCGTGACCGGCATTTGCCTTATTATAAGGGTAGGGTGGAAGAATATCTTCTGCTTCTTCAACTTCATTCAGCACCTGGATGCGTGATGTTGGCAGGAACCCTTTGGGAATAAGCGCCTGTGGAATTTTTAATTGATGCTTTGTGCGGGTGGCTGCCACATATAACAGGTTAATTTCTTCATTCAGTTTCGCCATGTCAAGCGGTTCCTCTTTGCTTTTTTGTTCGGCTTTGAGGCGTTCCAGTTTTGATTCGCTGATAAAATCGTTGACTAATTCTATTTCATCATATTCCATTCCCTTGGCTCTATGCACGGTCGAGAATATCATTTCTGCTTTCGAACGTTCTTCATCGCCGGTATGTTTTTCTTTAAGCGATTTAAGAATGCCGGGTATTTCGTTGCCATATTCATTCACGATTTCAACCATCATGGCGAGTTGCACGTCCTCCGTTTTTTCGATATAGTCTTCCAGGTCAACCATATCTTTCATGGATTTTATCAATTTATCCCGGATCAGGTCGTGGCGGTGATTTGAAAGGTTCAATACATCATAGAGGGAGGTGCCATCATCTGCATAGGTATAAGAGTGTATGTTGCCTTCAAAATAAAGGTATTTGACTTTTTTGTTTTCCTGAATGAATTCAATTGCTTTTAAAAGAAGTCCGAGATTGGTTCTTGCAATGGTCGCTTTGACCTTGTCACCGGAAGATGTTCCCTGTCCGTTGATAAAAGCCGGTTTGGTTTCAACTAAATGATTTTTCCATTGCAGAATTCCTGCAGCCAGGTCGGCGATATCCTGTCTGAATCGGAAGCTTGTTGTAAGATGAAATGTTTTAAAGTTCGTTTTTTCCAGGGAATTCACTGCATGACGCCAGGCATATATCTGCTGATGGGTATCACCTACTATTACCTTGGTGGCTTTTTGCTTTAAGAAAATATCCAGCATAGCGGCCGAAGCATCCTGGCCCTCATCAAAAAGAATATAATCGTATGGCAGTACCGGGTTGGTTAATTGAAATTTCTTGAGATAAAAGTCATGGAGAATTTCAATCTCGCCTTTATCCATTTTGCTTAGGAGCAATCTGGTTCCATCTTCGATATATTTATACAGGGCTTTTACAAATGTTTTCGTTTTTTTATCAGCAACGGTATCGAGGTAGTTAAGTTCCTGCACTTTCAGTTTATCACTGTTGCAGAAGTACGTAATGAATTTATTTATGTGGTTCGCTATAATGTATTCAGCGTGTTTTTCTCCGTTGCCCCGAAGGCCAAGAAGATCGGCTATTTCATGTGTTTTATAACCCTGTGTTTTTACTTTATAATTGTATCGGGGCACAATATGTTTATATGCCAGTGAATGAGCAGTTTCTACTTTTACATTATTCAAACCACGGGCTGCAAACCGGCGTATCGCTTCGAGTTTTACTGATTTATTGAATGCGAGGTATAGTATTCTGGAGTCCGCTGACTTTGCGGCGGCATATTCAATAATGGTTGTTGTCTTGCCGGAACCAGCTACTGCATTGATCCTGATATCGGCTGTGGAATTAATGATATTGGTTTGCTCCTGGGTGAGCGAGAGACGTTGGTTGTCGGGTTCAGGGCCATCGTAACTTGTCTTTT
>JAOQAL010000738.1 GCA_025963615.1 Chitinophagaceae bacterium
GAAGGATTGAGTCCCATTGTTTTTAAGGATGGAACAAATACAGAACAGATATTATTGAGAGATGCCGTCAGTGAATTAAAGGGAGAATTGATCGGGGAGCGCTTGTGGAAAGAGTATGGTTCCTGGCCGATGTATTCCAAGTTTTTTGATAATATGGGCCCGCTTCCTCATCACCTTCATCATAATGATGAGAAGGCGAAATTGATTGGGCAACTGGGTAAGCCGGAAGCCTATTATTTCCCCCCACAGGTAAATAATCACGGAGGCGATTTCCCTTATACATTCATGGGTATTGCACCCGGCACGACGAAAGAACAGATCCGGGAATGTCTTGTAAATTTTACAAAGGGGGATAATAAAATCACAAATTATTCCCAGGCCTACCGCCTGGAACCGGGCACCGGCTGGGATGTGCCCCCGGGACTTTTGCATGCCCCGGGAAGTTTATGCACTTATGAACCGCAAAAAGCTTCCGATGTTTTTGCGATGTATCAATCGTTGGTGAATGAAGCCATTATTCCTGAAGAATTATTGTGGAATGGCACACCTAAGGAAAGTATTGGTGATTATGATGCCTTATTAGATGTTATTGACTGGGATCTTAACGTGGATACGCACCTGCAGCAAAACCGGTATATGGCTCCCAAACCGGTGAAGCCTTTAGAAGAAATGAACGCAGGAGGCTATATTGAAAAATGGGTCTGTTATAAATCAGAGGCTTTCGGTGCTAAAGAACTGACGGTGCTCCCCGGAGCAACGGTTACGATTAAAGATAGCGCTGCATACGGTATCATCGTGATGCAGGGCCATGGCAAAATGGGGGTATGGAATATTGAAACACCGGCTTTGATCCGTTATGGGCAGTTGACCCAGGATGAATTTTTTATCAGCGAAAAAGCAGCCCTGGAAGGGGTTCAAATTGTCAATGCATCTGCTACTGATCCGATTGTGATATTAAAGCATTTTGGTCCCGGCAATCCAGATATGGTTTTTTAATGGCAATCTTTTTTCTACAATTCTGATTTTTCAATTTTAACGATATGCAAAAAAATAATTTCCCTAAGCTTCACAATGCCACCTGGCCGGGTATTGTCGGAAAAGGTCCTGATTCAGAGCCGCCGATTTCTTTAGATGCCCTGCTTGATCTTACCGCTGCCGCAAAGGTAGATGGAGTAAAGTTTGATGGTATTGATATCGGCCTTTTTGAACCCCATTTTAATATTGACGATTCAGATGATGGGATTAAAAAGCTGGCTGACAGGGTTTCTTCGCTTAACCTGAATATAGGAAGCCTTGTTGCTCCGATCTGGGGTGGTCCTGCCATGGGCAGTAAAGAGGAGCGGAAAGTATTTGTCGAAATGGTTCGTAAGTCCTGTCGCTTTGGTAAGAAATTACGTGAACTCGGTGTTCGACCTCACGGAGTTGTTCGTATTGATTCTGCCAGCAAGCCTGATGCATGGGAATCCGATCCGGTTAACAATACAAAATTAATTGCTGAAACATTCCGGGAAGCTTGTGACGTAGCAGCTGAATATGGTGAAAAGCTGGCTGCGGAAGGTGAGATATGCTGGGGTGGGATGCATAGCTGGCGGACCATGATTGATACGCTCGAAGCAGTTGATCGTCCTAATATCGGGTTCCAGGCAGATATGGCGCATACCTTATTATACTTACTGGGCTATAACAGGCCGCAAGACAGGATACTACCGGTTGACTTTGCGTGGGACGATAGAAATGCATTAACCGAAGGATTGAAAAAACTGACGAGTGCCTTACGGCCATGGACAATTGATTTTCATGTGGCACAAAATGATGGAACCGTATTCGGTTCAGGTTCTCATGATAAAACAGGCCGTCACTGCCTGGCAACAGATCCCAATGGAAAACTGGATATCGCCCATGATGCTGGTTTCTGGCTGCGCAACGAAAAAGGAGAATTGACCAAAGCATTCAAACATATTTGCTGGGATGGATGCATGTTTCCGAATGAGGTAATGATGAAACAAAAAACATGGAATGATATCCTGGCCACTATGATAAAAGTCCGTGATGCCCATGGCTGGTATGAAGCGGGTGGTGAATAGTGAATAGTGAATGGTGAATGGTGAATAGTGAGTGGTGAATAAGGTTATAGTTGGCCATTAGGAGTTTTCGGCAAGTTCGCCAGGACGGCAGTTGGGTCAACAAAGATTGTTTTAATACCCCAACGGCAATAGCTGACTGAAAAAGTATTTAAATACATTATCGCAAATGAAAAATAAAAAAGAATTGCGTATCGGGCTGATTGGTACTGGCTTTATGGGCCGCACCCATACGAATGGTTATAAACGGGCCGGCGATTTTTTCCCTGAACTGGAATATCGCCCGGTTTTAAAAACGGTTTGTTCAAGGAATAAAGATAAAGTGCAGGCTTTCGCGGATCAATGGGGCTATGAATCCGTGGAGACAGATTGGAAAGCGGTAATCGCACGCCATGATATCGATGCCATTGATATTTGTACGCCCAATGATACCCATGCGGAAATTGCGATCGCTGCTGCAAAAGCCGGTAAAATGATTTTATGTGAAAAACCTCTGGCCCGCACGTTGGCGGAAGCCAAAAGCATGGTTGAAGCCATTGATAAAGCAGGAGTAAAAAATACAGTCTGGTATAACTACAGGCGCTTACCGGCCGTTACATTAGCGAAGCAGATTGTGGCTTCCGGTAAGCTGGGAAAAATTTTTCATTACCGGGCCAATTTTTTACAGGACTGGACGATCAATGCTGATCTGCCACAGGGAGGAACCGGTTTATGGCGGCTTGATGCAGAGGCGGCAGGATCGGGTGTTACAGGGGATCTTTTGGCGCATTGTATAGATACCGCTATGTGGTTGAATGGCGCCATTAAAGATGTGTCGGCCGTTACGGAAACTTTTGTCAAAGAACGGATGCACCAGTTAACGGGAAAAGTACAGGAAGTAACCATTGATGATGCCTGCATTTTTCATTGTCATTTTGAAAATGGTTCCTTGGGTTTATTTGAATCCACCCGTTATGCCAGAGGGCATAAGGCTTTATATACTTTTGAAATCAATGGAGAACACGCTTCTATCCGGTGGGACCTGCATGATCTGAACCGGCTTGAATATTTTGATCATGCTGATGAATCCATCGTCCGTGGCTGGCGTTCTATACATGTTACGGATGGAGACCAACCGTATATGGACAAATGGTGGGTGCCGGGATTGGGAATAGGATATGAACATAGCTTTATCCACCAGGTAGCAGATTTTCTTAAAGCGTTGCAAACAGGTGAACCCTGTGCGCCAACATTTAAAGATGCATATGAAACGCAAAAGGTTTGTGAAGCTGTTATTGATTCCGCTCATTCTAAAAGCTGGAAGGATACCGGTGTGAAATGGTAAACGAAAAAATCCGGCACTCATAAAAATAGTGCTGGCTCTGGTATCGGTCATGATAAGAAGTACACGAAAAATTTATTTTATCAATCAATCATTGCTATTATGTACAATCATTCAAAATCGTTATTAAACCTGTGCGCAGTGTCGGCGGCACTTTCCCTGGTAACGGTATTCAGCAGTTGTAACTCAGTAGATACCACCGCGACTAAAACGGATACCCTTACCAGGGAAGAAAATAAAGAAGAGGGATTTGTTTCCCTGTTCGATGGCAAAACACTCAATGGTTGTGACGGGGACACGGCATTCTGGAGAGTGGAATATGGCGCTTTAACGGGACAGGTAACACGGGCAAAAGCGTTAAAGACAAATACGTTTTTGATCTGGCGTGGCGGCACGC
>JAOQAL010000740.1 GCA_025963615.1 Chitinophagaceae bacterium
CCCGGGGCTCCACATCCGTTATCGTTTCGTTTTCATTATACATTTCAGAAAACATGACTTCCGTACGCACTTCATTACAGCGGTATTGCTCCGTGTATTGTTCCTGTATTTCTACCGGGTTATCACCTTTATTTTTGCTAAAACTAAAAGCCTGTACCTTACTTTCTATAACCACATTTTTATCCTCTTCCTGGGCCGTTGTAACAAAAGGAATATACAGAATGGTAAATAAAAAAAAGAAGGAGTGGCGAAAAAGAGGCATAGGAATATTATTATAAGGTTCGGTGCTTGCAGTTAAAAGGCGCTTATTTATCTGTTTAACGAAACAAAATAATAAAGATTTTGCAGGGATGAAACAATTGGGGGTAATTTATGTGTGGACAGGGACCAGGGTCAGGGCAAGGGTTGCCAACCTTTGAAAGGTTGGCAACCCTGAAAGGTCGGCAACCCTTGCGTTTTTAAATAGTTGTATACACTTAGTTACAGCATCGCCGCATCAGCCAGGTGCATTATACCATTCGATATTCTTGCTTCCCGGGGCAGAATAGTGCTATCGCCAATATGAACAACACCATTTTTTACTGCTATCACTAATTTCTTTCCGTTTACGGTAGTCAGGGTATCACCGTCCTTTAAATCCTGAAAAACAATCTTTCCATTTACTATATGATTATTCATCAGGTCGGTAAGTTTCGCTTTGTTTTGAGGTTCCAGCAATTTTTCCATCAAGCCTTTTTCCAGTTTTTCAAAAGCCAGGTCGCTTGGTGCAAAAAATGTAAATGGCCCGGTGCTGCTAAGCAGCTGGTCCAGGTCGGATGCATGCATCCCTTTCTTTAATGTTTTTAGGTTCTTATCTACGTTGATTACCTGTGTAATGTTTGACATATTGTAAGTTATGAGCCGGCAGTATTACCGGCTAATAGTAAGGTAGTCTATTAAGTGGAGCCTTTGTTGTTAATGTTTCTGAACTAAGTAAGCTGCGAGAAGAAAGCTACAAGAAGAAAGCTGCAAGCTATGAGCTGCGAGACTGAAGTAAGTTACCGAACTATAGGTCTTGAAGCTTGCAGCTCATAGCTCGAAGCTTTTCTTAAGTTACTGAACTAAGAAAGCTGCAAGTTGCAGAGCTATAGGTCTTGCAGTTCATAGCTCGAAGCTCATAGCTCGAAGCTTTTCTTAAGTTACTGAACTAAGAAAGCTGCAAGCTGCAAGCTATGAGCTGCGAGTCTGAAGTAAGTTACCGAACTATAGGTCTTGAAGCTTGCAGCTCATAGCTCGAAGCTTTCCTATAGCTCGAAGCTTTTCCCTTGTCTCTATTCACAAGAGTCACTTAACTTGTAGTTCCGGTACAAGTCTCCTCGTACCGGGCTTAAAACATTAAAGATGCTTACCATGCCTGGAATAACGACTAGACCAATCACTGCTTCAGTAAAAATAATGCTGTACCTCTTTATTTATGTTGGTTCTATTATCCATGCCATGGATGTAAAGGCACAACATAATCTCCCCCCATTAAATAAAGTATTAACCTTAGCACAACAAAAACCCGCGTCGGGAGATATCCCCCAGGATCACGGACTGGATGGTATCTGGCAAACTTTATTAAAATTGCAAACAACAGCCAGTGTGCTGCACACACAGGCTCACCCCGATGATGAACAGGCCGATCTATTAACTTACCTGGCACGGGGTAAAGGGGTACGCACTTCCTTGCTTTCATTAAACCGCGGCGAAAGTGGCAGTAATATACTTGGCATGGAATCCTTCGATCAACTCGGACTGCTAAGAACAGAAGAGTTTTTACTGGCTGCCAGTTATTATGGCCTCGATGATCTCTATTTTACCAACCTGGTAGATTATGGATATTCAAAAAGAGTAGAGGAAGCTTATGAAAAATGGGGAAGGCAAAACGTGTTAAGTGAAATGGTCAGGGTCATCCGGATCAACCGTCCACTCGTAATCATTTCCCGTTTTCATGGATCAAAAAGAGATGGTCATGGCAACCACCAGGCAGCCGGCGAAATCAGTCCCGAAGCATTTAAAATGGCCGCTGACCCCAATGCCTTTCCGGAACAAATTACGAAGGAGGGATTGCGGCCCTGGAAGACGTTAAAATTTTACCGGGGAGGTGTAAACGCAAATGAACACTGGAATATCGCACTTAACACCGGGGTCTATTGCCCCTGGCTTGGCGAATCCTATAAAAACTTCTCTTCGCTGGGTTATAGTTTTCACCGGTCTCAGTTTGGCGGGCAACGCAATGTTGTAAACGGTGATTTTAAACAGTATTATGAGCGGCTGGCATCTCTTGTAAAAACCAGTGAAAAGGAAGCTGGTTTTTTTGATGGAATAGATACTACCATTGGCGGAATTTTTAAGCTCACCGGCGAGCCGGCTTCCGCAGCTATCCAGGAAATCCTGTATACCATTGAAAGGTCTGCACAGGATGCGCTCGCTGCTTTTAAGCCCCGCAATCAAAATGCCATCATTCCCTATCTTACCAGCGGGTTGGCAGCAACCCGTAAAGCCATTCAGTTATTAAATCATCAGCCCGAAGCACGCTTTCTGTTACAGGTAAAGGAGCGCCAGTTTATGGATGCCATCAATGAAGTGCTTGGTATTAATCTGCAGGCCATCGCCATGGCGCAAAACACCAAAGAAGCCACTAACTTTTATGAGCCGCCAGCCACCATGGGATTTGCCGTGCCGTCACAAATGTTTAAAGTATTCATCACTCTTTTAAATAGAAATTCAACTCCCATTTCTGCTATCACCATTAAACTGATCCCTTCTAACATGGGAGTAATTAATACCAATGAAATAAAAAAAACTTCGCTGCAATGGAATGAAAAAGTGGACGGTTATATCAATATAACGGTGCCGGCCAACGCTCCTTTTTCCAAGCCGTATTGGCACCGCGGTTCCCTGCAGGAAAACAATTATCAAAATGATACTAACCTGTCGGCAAATTTGCCAAGGAACGAAGCAGCCCTTCAAGCCTATGCCTCCTACCGGATTAATGACGAACTGGTGGTGATTCAAAAGCCGGTGCAGGTGCGGCAGGCCAATTTACCCTATGGTTTCGATCAATACAATTTAAAAATTGCACCGGCATTGGCAGTCAATATGGAGCCAAAAACGGGTATCATCTTAAAAGGGGATGCCGGAAAGACTGTCGAAGTGAACGTGGAATTAGTGAATAATCAGGATACTATCGCTAATGGAACCTTGAAGTTGAATCTTCCATCCGGCTGGCAGGCAGCTCCCGCGTCAATCTCATTTTCATTTACCAAAGCCGATGAAAAAAATAATTTTTCATTTAAGGTTAGCACAGCAGCTATCGAAGAAAAAATCTATGAGATAAAAGGCATCGCCACCATCAATGGCGTTTCCTATTCCCAGGGATATGATCTAAGCACGCACCGCGATCTCGATCAAACTTTACTGTACCGCGATGCCGCAATCAGTTTGAAAGGAATCGATGTAAAAATTGTACCCGCACTCCATATCGGTTATGTAATGGGCGCGGGTGATGAAGTGCCGGCAGGCATCAGGCAATTAGGAGCGGAGGTTCAATTACTCACAAGCGAAGCGCTGGCCAACGCAGCACTAAATCAGTTTGATGTCATCGTGATTGGCACCAGGGCTTATGCAGTAAGGCAGGACCTGAATGACTATAACCAGCGCTTATTGGACTATGCAAAAAACGGAGGTCACCTGCTGGTATTATTTCAAACACCCGAATTTATTCCCGGCCACATGGCTCCGTATCCGGCACAATTGCCCGACAATTCAGAAGAAGTTTCAGAAGAAAACTCCCCGGTGAAAATCCTTGACAGCAACCATCGGGTATTCAATTTTCCCAACAAAATTTCCAATGCAGATTTTGATAATTGGGTAGAGCAACGAGGTTCGAAATTTTTTTCAAGCTGGGATACCGCTTATACGCCAATGATCTCAACACAGGACATAGGCCAGTCGCCTCAAAGCGGAGGTTGGTTAATGGCTTCTTTCGGCAAGGGCTACTATACCTATTTTGCATATTCGTTACACAGGCAATTGCCGAATGGGATTACCGGGGTCTATAAAATTTTGGCTAATCTGCTTTCTTATGGAAAAAAATAAAGAGAGTTCGAATCTTGTTTGGTCTACCACCTGAGGCTGTCTCAATAGTGCTATTTTAAGATAATCCCGCAGAGATGTTGAGAAAGTAAAGATTGATTCTTAATAGTTCATCTCTTTGCGCGCTTTGCTTCTTTGCCACCTTTGCGTGAAATATTTCAGATAATCCGGCAAAGATGTTTAGAAAGTAAAGATGGATTCTTAACCGTACATCTCTTTGCGTTCTCTGCGCCCTTTGCGTGAAACACTCCCTTTTGAGACAGCCTCAATTGGTAGACTAAATAATTGGCGGACATTTAGATTTAAATTAAGCTGCCTCTAAAATAAAATTTCCGTCAATGCCCAGTTTTTGATGAAGTTTTTTTGCAATAGCTAAATTAATTTTTTTCTTCCCATTCATTATTTCACTCAATGTGGAATTGGGTATTTCAAGATGCCTGGAAAGCTCCACTTTATTTATTTTATTTTCAAACATATAGTATTCTAAAATGTCATTTATACTGGTATGAATAGGCATCGGGTATTTTTGACTTTCATATTCTTCCACAGATTTAGATAAATTTTCTAATTGCGCTGTTTCAGATTTAGTCAATTTGCCGAACCCTTTTTCAATAAAGGTTTCAATTTTCGCAAGTGTACGATGGTATTGACTATTTGTATCGATTTTCATTTTTTCGATTTTTATTCTAAAAAAGCTCACAACCCAGTTAATTTATTGGCTTTATGTAAAGCATCATATTCCCGATGTGTCAAAATGGCCCTTATATATAAGGTCCGGATATTGAAATGTATCATGGTGACGATCCTGAAATTATTTCCCCCTATATTAAATACGTACCGGTCATTACCTATTGAATCCACCGAATTAAATGTCAATCGAACTTCTGAAAAATTACTCCATTGGCCAGCTTTAGTCTTTTCAAACCAGTCGTTCAAGGGCACCGTTGCATTTTTATGCCTGGCTGCAAATGCATGAATAATTCCTTTCGTAATTATGACCATTCTTAAAGCCGGTTTCGTCGATTTTTAATACTTTTCAAAAATACAAAATACTTCGTAAATCACGAAATATATTCTTATACCGCGAATTTCAGCTAGCAGGCGAAATCATCTAGTTAGAATAGCAAATGATTAACATTTTGCAATTCAATGCCTAAAAACTTCGAACTAAGGCTACTGTGGTCTACAGGTGTACTGCGTAGAGTGGTAAAGCCGCTGCCTTTATTGCCAATCGCATGTCTTACACCGTTGGTGTTCAACTGTAAAACCTGTATTGTTAGAAATCCACACCGACAACTCTGTTCTGACGTATTTTGTTTCTGTCTTGATATGTCTTAAGATCGGTTGTTGGTGTAAAGTCCTCAAGTTGTAATGTTCTATAATTGAACCCCAACGGCGTAAAAATTACCAACCCTCTACGTATTGAAAAGCCTTTAGAATGTCAAAGACAGACTCAAGAATATGACCCGTATATTACAGATTAAGGCATCGGATTGATGAACACATCTGCATTGCATTTACGGCTTTCGGCATTTACTGGGAATTGCAGCAGGTGCGTTACAAAGAGAAATCACATTTATCCCTGAAAAAAGCCACTGAAGTAACGCATAACACGTATCAAATAACCTACATCCTTCCGGACGCGAAGCAATACCAAATTATTGAGAAAAATTTCCAGGCTATTGCAACGCTGAACACAGCGAAAAACTCTCTGGTTCCTCACCTGCAGCGAAAGAGGAAAAGCACTGTTTATTCCTTCATTATTTTTAGTCGACTTTCATTGTCTATTTTAATTACATAAAAGCCAACCGGATAACCAGCTAAGTTGATGGTAAAGGACAAGCTGCTTATTTTTATTGTTTGTAATACCTTACCCTGCATATCTGCTAAAACCACATTCTTATTCAGTAAATTATTGCCAACCATCACCGTTACCAATCCTTTTGTTGGGTTGGGGTAGATGCTTATCCGGGGCTGGTTGTTATTGCGCAGGCTTATGATACTGCTGTAAGTAGATTTGCCGTCTATATCTATTTGTTTTACCCGGTAATAGGCCGTGCCAGTCAATGTCTGCATTTCGGTAAATGTATAATCATTATCGCCATCACCCTTGCTATTGAGGCTGCCAATGCTGCTGAAGCTATTGGCGCCACTGCTTTTTTCTACCTGGTAGCGGATTACGTTTTGCTCAGCCACCCGCCAGTTTATCTCAGCTTGTTTTACCCTGTTCAAATTGCCATGGATACTAAGCCAATTCACGGGAAGTAGTACAAATGAACCCGATGTCATGGCCCGGTTGCCGGTTCCTGAATTGGCCACCGCCACAAACAAGCCATTGGCGTACGTAACCGAAGTCCAGGTGTTATCTGCTGCGGAACTGCGGATCGTCCAGACAATGCCATCCGGGCTGGTCATCACCCGGTTGCCTGTTCCTGAACTCGCCACCGCCACAAACAAACCATTACCGTAGGTAACGCCATACCAATTGTTATCCGCTGAACTGC
>JAOQAL010000152.1 GCA_025963615.1 Chitinophagaceae bacterium
TACCCGCCGATTTACAAGTGAAATTTTTACGTGTGTTGCAACAAAAGGAAATTCAGCCGGTCGGGGGCAAGACCAAAACAATTAATGTGCGCATTATTGCCGCCACCAATCGTCACCTGGATGAAGAAGTGGCAACGGGAAGATTTAGGATGGATCTATATTACCGGTTGAATGTTTTCCCGATTGTCATCCCCCCGCTCAGAGAACGAAAAGAAGATATCCTGTTACTCGCGTATTTCTTCATCAGCAAATATGCCGATATGGAGAGGAAGATTATTTCCGGTTTTTCAGTCGAAGTTATCCGGAAGATGGAAGATTACGGGTGGCCAGGAAATGTCAGAGAGTTAGAAAATTTAATGCAGCGTACCGCTTTACTTACAAAAGGGCCAATTGTCACAGAATTTTACCAAAAACCCGGACTATCAAATGCGAACCCTTCTGATACAAAGGTGAAAAGTATTATTGAAAATGAAAGGGAACATATTATTGCCATATTGAAAAGTTGCAATTGGAAAGTCTATGGCCCAGGTGGCGCGGCTGGGTTGCTGGACATGAATGTTTCGACGCTTAATTCAAGAATCAAAAAACTCGGCATTGAAAAAATTCGTGTGAATAAGAAGGAATAGTTAGAAAAGGGTAATGGTAATCTTTGTAATTGTATTACCAGACGTATCTGGATACGTTTTATTAAATGGCTAACCGAGTTTAACACATTTCAAAGAAAAACTACATTCTCATAGATTTTTCAGTTTAATCAAGATCGTTTAATAATATTACTGTGTGTGAACCTCGACTATGATTGACAAGGAGGGTCAATATGAGAGAACAGAAAAAAATGAAGATGAACGTAAATACTACCAGTTTTTAAAGCCGGTTAATGAAGATTTCCCGTATCAACTGGAATTATTTTCGAGGGTTCACTGCCAACTACGGCTCAATAAACTCATTGTCATTCTTCATAAATAGCCCGTTCAATTCTGATCAGGTTGCCTGTCCTTACTTCGATTAATTTACAGACTAAACTTGTGAAGTATGGAAAATGTGCAGATGTTATTACCAATTGATCCGGTTAAGTTCTCGAACAAATTAAAACAGTGGTTGTAGAAGTGATCGAACAAAAAAATGCCGCTTCTCCTTATCATCGATTTAAAAAGTTACTCTATCTGATTTTTTAATGTTTTATAAATATGTATTTGTTCAATGAAGAAACTATTTTTTCTGGTAGGTGCATTGGCCGGTTTAATTTGCGCACAGGCTCAATTAAGTTCTACAATAACTGCTGAGGTACAGGGCCTGCATAAAATAAAGGATACTGCAAACATCGATAGAGATAGTTTAAAACCATATGCGCTGGTTGCAGGCGGCAGTAAGGGAATCGGCTATGCTATCGCCGAAGCGCTGGCAAAGCGGGACTATAATCTCATTTTGATTGCCAGGCATGAGGATTCTTTAATCGCTGCTAAAAATAAATTAGAATCAAACTTCGGTGTACATGTAGATATCCTGCCCATGGACCTCAGCCGTGACGAGTCAGCACCAGAAATCGCGAAGTGGTGCACCGAACGGAATATACCGCTGAAAATACTTTGCAATGTTGCTGGTTTTGGCGGAGCGAACGATTATCTGATATTACCACTGGATACCGTGCGTTATATGATCAATTTAAACGTTGGCTCTGCTGTGTCGCTTACGCTTACGCTGCTTCCACTATTAGAAAAGAATGCACCATCCTATATTCTAAATGTGGGGAGCATGGCCGGTTTTGCACCTATCCCGATCAAGAACTTATATGCAGCTACCAAGTCTGCGGTAATATTCTTTAGTTATGCCCTACGTTACCAGTTACGAGAAAAGCATATCAGTGTGAGTGTTCTTTGTCCCGGACCCGTCTTTACAAAACCTGAAATCCGGAAGGATACAAAGGAAAAGCTGGGCTGGCTCGGCATGCAGTTGGCTATACCACCTGAACGAGTGGGAGAAATAGCAGTGCGTGAAACGCTGAACAAAAAGTTAGTGATCGTGCCGGGCAGGCTGTCAAAGTTTATGGCTTTCTTCGTCAGGGTACTTCCCAGGAGGCTTATAGTTTCTATCTATAATAAAGCTGGTAAAAAATAACAAACAGCAGATTGGCTCCATAATTTATAAGCAACGGTTTTCGTTTTTTTGGAGCTAACTACTAAATATCTGAAGAGAATGTCCTCTTACAAAAGAAATGGTTCAAATGTATCAGTTCTCTGGAGGACAACTTTTGTTTTATTATGCATTTATCACCGAAAGAGGAAGAGATAATCTGCGATTTTTTTTACAAGATAGAAACTAAATTCATTAGATTTCAAACTGATGTGCATCATCACTTTCATCAAGGTCCGTAGAAATGGTTAATGCTTTCCATTGCTCGATTTCGTTCATGTCGGCTTTGAACTTTTCGCTCACGATTTCATAAGCATCAGGCCCCATTAGCAAATGTGCCGGCGGATTGGTTTCTTCTGTAATTTGTATAATGGCTGCGGCAAGTTTTTCGGGATCCCCTTTTTGATGACCATTCATTTTTTTAAGAACGTTCACCAACCTGTCGACATGGTATTCGGCGATCCTATTTTTGCCGACCAATTGGTCCCCTTTATCGAGGAAACTTGTTCTGAAAAAGCCGGGCGCTACCATTGTTACCTTGACATTAAATTCTTTCACTTCTTCGGCCAGTGATTCCGATAGGCCGCGAACAGCAAACTTGGCGGCAGCATAACTTGGAGAATTGCCAAAACCTTTGTATCCGGCTACGGATGAAATATTTATAATATGGCCGGAGCGCTGTTGCCGCAGGTAGGGTAGCGCCGCCCTGATCACGTTGACCGTGCCGAATAGGTTGACATCGATGGCCTGGCGAAATTCCTGATCAGATAGAGCTTCCACGCTGCCGTAAATGGAATAGCCGGCATTGTTGACAATTACGTTCAGGCGTCCGAAATGCGCAATTACCTTAGCCACGCTCGCCGCAACCTCCTCCGAATTGGTGATGTTTACCGTTAAGGTTAATAGATTTTCCTGGTGATCGGTGATCTTGTCGGCGATGTCTGAGGCGTTCCGGGACGTTGCTGCTACCTTTTGGCCTTTGGTCAGTAAAAGTTTTACGAGGGCCAGGCCGATACCTTTTGATGCCCCGGTGACCAGCCATATCTTTGGTTTTTCCATGCTATAAATTTGATGAATTATTTCTGCAAAGCTACCGCGTGAAATCTAGCCTGGTTTATGAATTTGCGATCGACTGCCTGCGGAAAACGCCGGGGCTTTCACCGGTATGTTTCTTAAAGTAGATACTGAAGCTTGCCCCATAGTCGAAGCCCAGGCAATAACCGATCTCCGCAATATCCCAGTCACTATACAACAATAAAGACCTGGCTTCCCTGATGAGTGGGGGATGGTACTTTTTGTATCGGTAAGTAGTTGACATACTTCATCTGTCCCGGATGCAACAAACGCAAAGAATCTTCGAGCCTTTCAAAATTGAGGACGATTTACTTAGATCGCTGCTAGTATTCAATTGGTTAAAGACTCATTCCACCGTCCATGATAAATTCTGAACCCGTTACAAAAGAAGATTCGCTACTACTTAAATGTGCCACCATCTTTCCGATGTCTATGGCGCTGCCCATATGGTGCAGTGGCACACGATCAATAATCCACTCTTTAATTTCCTGAAGCTGTTCATCATTTAATCCCTGTTTTTTCAAAAGGTCCGTTTCAATGGGTCCCGGACTCACTGCATTGACGCGGATTTTACGCGGAGCCAGTTCAACTGCAGCAATTTTCATGGTCGAATTGAGTGCTGCCTTGCTGGATGCATAAGCTGATGTTGTAGCTCCATTCATACTGGCAGTATTGGAAGATAGAAAAATCACCGAGGCACCATCATTCAGGATTGGGATGAACCGGCTTAGTGTAAAGTAGGCTCCTTTAAAGTTTACGTCCATGATACCGTCAAACAATTCCTCGGTAACATGTTCTATATCCGACCCTAAATAGATACCTGCATTGATAAACAAGATGTCAACCGCCCCGAAATCTTCTTTGATCGTCCTGACCAGATTTTCAATTGCGGACAACTTCCCCTGATCAGCCACGATCCCTGACACACCCAATTCATGCGCAGCTGCATTAATGGCTTCTGTACGCCGTCCGGTAATAATAACCGAGGCTCCCTGCTCCTTTAATATCTTAGCCGTGGCATAACCAATACCGCTATTACCGCCGGTAACCACCGCTATTTTGTCTTTCAACGTTTTCATGATTATTTATTTTTTATTGATTTACAAAGTTATTTGTAATTTGGTATTACTTTAATACCAGTAGCATGAAAGATACCAGCACGCTAAATAGAAAGCGACGTCAGCGGATCGGGAAAGTCCTCGGAAATCCACGTGAGCAAAAGGATGAATTGAGGGCTTTACAGGATACGATTTACGTAATCGGCGGAAAGTGGAAACTACCCATTATCAATTCCATTTGTAACGGGAACAAACGCTTCCGGGAGATTGAACGGAGTATTCCCGGCCTGACTACCAGCATGCTTTCAAGAGAGTTAAAAGATATGGAAGCCAACCAGCTTGTTAAAAGAACCGTAACGCCTACCTCCCCGGTTGTCGTGGAATATTCATCCACGGATTACTGTCATTCCTTTGGCGAGATCATTCTTGAAATGATCACCTGGGGGAAAAACCACCGCAAGCGGATTATCAGAAATTCCAAGCATGGCAACAAGCCAGACTATTGAGGGACTAATCCGTCACTTAATCCCAGCAAACCCACTAAAATCCGGGACAGTACTTTTGTATCGGAAAGTAAACAGAGTTGTATTAGCAGTGAAATATAATTCTACATTCCGGCGTATTCGCCAAGATACAATCCGTTTGGGTAAGGCGATGTATCGTACATACTCCGCGAATAAATAAAATTATACATATACTTATCACGAAGAATCAACTATTGTACCCGCAACATACATCATCATTAAAGAAAGCTAAAAAAACAGGGGTTTTACGAATTCTTTTACGGTTTTTGATCAAAAACACTTGAAACCTATATACGCTCTCCCGGGCAGGGGGGAGCAGACACAGATTCTCAATACGCACTAAAAAGTGTCAAAAAGAGTGAAGCCGCAGAAATTATTGCACATCTATAAAACCGTCCGAGATTTAGGGGTACTTACATGGCGAGATGGTCTCGAGCAGAGCTTACTTCCGTTTCAGTTCCTTGCTGCAAATTTTTATAACACTCAACTAAAATTTACAACCTGCTAAATTTTCCAGTCACTTTCACCTGATTTGCAAAAACAACTTGAACAATAGAAATAATTATTACGGCACAAGCAAAGC
>JAOQAL010000153.1 GCA_025963615.1 Chitinophagaceae bacterium
AGTGCGAAACTCCCGGTTTCCCAATTCAGGGTTTTGATGAAAATCGTGTCGCCAGGCAATTACTTTCTGCTCAATCAGGTTTGCTTTTTTTGTAATCAATTCGCTGTAATTGCTTTTTTGTGCAAGAAGCGGAAAAGAAAATACACTTATCAGTAGGATAAATAGGAGGGTAGTTTGTTTTATTTTCATTTTTCTAAATTGACTTGTTGATGTTTTTTAAAGGATTGAAGCCGGTCAGTATATATTTTACTACACTTATCCCCCTCGAATCAGCAGAATAGACGAAGTTCAGTATTCCATTTCCAGATTAAATATATAGAAAGTTTGCAGTCTTCAAACGTATAAAGTCTTAATTACTAATTATTTAAAAGCAGTTATACTGCAGGCCCCATTAAATCTAAATCATTTTCTGCTTTGCTGAATAAGGAATACTTAATATGTAATATTCCAGCGCAGTTTGTTTTGTCCTGTCGCTTAATAAATATCTCCCATTAAATTAAAGCGCATCCTATATCAAAGAAAATATTTTTTTCATGGTTTTATTCTGGTTCTAAAGTTGCTATCATTTTTTTCGCCGCATCCAATCGTATTTTCTTATTTTCTCCACCATTGTTTTAATGATCCAATCAGAATCCTTTATCCTTCCCCAGTAAATAATGCTCCATCCAATCCAGGTTGGTTTGGTTTGCTTTCAGGATCATTTTAGGCTCTGTTGGCCCATGTGGTTGCCGGGGAAGGACCAAATAGCGTACAGGCACTCCCCTTCTTTTTAATGCATTATAAAACATTATTCCCTGGCTGAACGGTACACGAATATCAGCATCTCCCTGCTGAAGAAGTATGGGTGTTGTTACATTCTGTACAAAGCGAAGAGGAGAATGGGTATCGTAAACATTCCAGTCTTCCCATGGCTGTTTTTTCATGTACGAAGAAGCAAAACCTGCAATATCATCCGTCATGTTTTGCGAAACCAGGTCAACTACCGGTGCCCCGATACTTGCCGCTTTAAACCGTTTGGTATGCCCAACTATCCAGCTGCTCATAAAGCCGCCGTAACTCCAGCCCATCACACCCATTTTTGTTGAATCGGCCAAACCCCTGGAGATTGCATAATCAACCCCCGCCATCAGATCTTTATAATCGGCACCGCCCCAGTCCCGCTGGTTTGACAGCCTGAATTCAACTCCATATCCGGTTGATCCTCTTGGGTTAGGACGGAGTACAAATATCCCCTTTTCAGCCAATGCAGCAATCGGGTATTGACCGATATTGCCGGCAATAAAGGTTTCAGCAAACACTCCGGCAGGGCCTCCATGAATATTGAGAATTAGGGGATACTTTTTTCCTGCTTCGTAATTTAAGGGATAGGTAAGCAAACCCTCTATTTCTTTACCATCAAAGCTCTTCCATTTAACTACTTCTGTTTTAGGAACAGGATAAGAAGCTATTTCAGGATTGATAGTACTTATTTTAACAGGTGAAAAGGAGGAGGTACTGCTTACGTACGCATCACTGGTGAGGGAAGTATTTTGCATCACGAAGCCAAAATGGGATCCGCTTTCATTAAGGTCAACCAAACTCATCATATTTTTCACCCCGGTATTCCATTCGGTAATACCATTTCCGCTGGCACCCAGGCGAAATAGTTTAGTGCTTGTATGATATGCCTCTGATGTATATAGATATTGTCCGTTGTTGCTCCATCCGAGCAATTCACCTGGTTCATTTGGCGTATTTGCTAAAGTCACTGCCTGACCCCCACCAGCAGGTATTACTTTAATGTAGCTCTTTCCAGCCCAAATACCTTCTTCGTTCGTAGCAAGATAAGCAATGGATTTACCATCCGGACTAAAACTTGGACTACTCTCTCCACCTGCTGTATTGGCCACATTCTTTACTTCGCCAGAAGCTATATTCACCATAGCGATATCACTGTATGCATTATCATTCGCCCCCGGAGAAAGAGCATGAGTATAAGCGATCCATTTCCCGTCAGGACTCCAATCAATACCGCTGATGTGGCGGTTATCATTACTCAGCTTGAGTACTTTCTGTTTGCCGCTTATATCTTTTTCGCTGATCCAAATCACATACAGGCGGCCCTGTTTGTACTCTTCATTCATAAAATACCAGTCGGTCTTTGTTTTTTTGTTCTTTTCTTCCGCGTCAGATGGCGCATCGCTCATAGTGTAGGCAATCGCCTTTCCATCAGGGCTCCATTTAAAATCAGCAACGTTGGTTTTCACGTCAGTGAGACGCTCCGACTCGCCCCCGTTTACCGGCAGCAGATAGATATTATTCTTCCCATCGCGATTACTTATAAAAGCAATCCATTTCCCATCGGGGCTCCATCGCGGATTGCTGTTATTCTTGTCGCCCTTTGTCAGACGAACGGAATTATCCGTATTAGCATCTGATACATACAACTGGTTGATGTACTCGCTGCGATCCTCGGTCATAACAGCTTCTCTTACTGCATAAACCACTTTTTTTCCATCCGGGGAAACACGTACTGCGGTAATGTTTTTCATCCTGATGGTTTGTTCAGGCGACCAATACGTACCGGTTTGTGAATAAGCAGTGCCAATCACCAAAAGGAACATGCTCATAGCAGAAAATCTTTTCATAAGGAAAATTGATTTGAGGTAAACTATTTTGTATAAGTGAATTAGAGTCTTACAGTGTTTATTAATATTTAGGTTCAATTTGCTTCAGGCATTATTAAC
>JAOQAL010000763.1 GCA_025963615.1 Chitinophagaceae bacterium
TAAAACAATTAACTATGTACAACAGAAGAAATTTTCTTAAAAACTCCGGCGCCATGGCTTTCGGAGGTCTCGTTTTATCAAAAACGGGAAATTTTTTATTTAGGAATGCTCCGGTCACCAATGCCGGCTTGCAGCTTTTTACTTTGTTCGGAGTTATAGAACAGGATGTACCAGGATCCATAAAAAAAATCGCTGGTATCGGATATAAAGAAATTGAATCAGCGTTTAGTATGAAAGGTGGATTCTATGGTTTAAAACCAAAAGAGTTTGCATCATTGCTTAAGGACAATGGCTTATCCTGGCAATCGCATCATGTTTTGGGAACACCTTTTAAAATGCCTCCCGGCGCCAAAATGCCCAATGGAGCGGATGGAAAGCCGATGACGATACCACCTAAAATGCGCAATTTAAAAGATGATGCCCGGGAATTGATTGATGAAGTAGCTGCAGGCGGCGTTCCCTATCTTGTTTGTGCCAATATATCACATAGTACGAGGGATGAAATTAAACAAGCCGTTGAAATTTTAGGCAAAGCCGGCGAAGCCTGTAAAAAAGCGGGACTTACATTATGCTATCATAATCATGAATCAGAATTTAAAGTGGTTGATGGACAGGTTCCGTATGATGTATTTCTTTCGCAACTCGATGCAGATACATTAAAAATGGAACTTGACCTGGGATGGGCTACCTATTCGGGCAATGATCCGGTGGAAATATTCAAAAAGAATCCCGGCCGTTTTCCACTCTGGCACGTGAAAGATATAGATAAAGCAACGGGCAAACCGGTAGAAATCGGTGCTGGTTATATAGATTACAAAAGAATTTTTGCCAATGCTTCCGTTGCCGGCATGAAACATTTCTTTATTGAGCAGGATGGGGCGCCAAAGCCTTTTGAAAATATTGCCACCAGTCTCGCCAATCTAAACAAAATAGTCGCATAAATTAATCTACAGTTAAAAAAGGAGTGCCGCCATTTATATCATTGGTTGTTACCTTTTTTTAATTGCATTCATTCCTTTAGGAAAAGAAACAGCGACCAGTCAGCATGATAAATGATGCGTAGACAGTGAAAAATACAGGTCAATAGCAGATTTGCTTTGATAAATAAAAAACCGCCGGTTCATTTGTCGCTGGCTGTTTTTTATTGCCTGCAAAATAATTTTTAAACAACCTGCTTATATACACTCCAGGGTGATATGCTTATTTCATCATCTCGGATATTCGACCTATTTTCGGCATGCCGATAAATGACCTTTAATCATCCGGCAAATCAAAAAAACTATGGGGCCTGAAACCAATAAAAGGCAGGGAATGTCAATGCCAGCAGGGCCAACAGCAAAGCCTGGCAAGGTAAGAATCCGGAGGTTTGGATTACCAGTGATGGTATTGCTTTGCGTGTTATTAACCTGGTGGCTTGTAAGTTTTTTTCATCTATTTCCGGCTTATGCCATGCCATCGCCGGGAGCGGTCCTGAATAGTTTTAAAGAAGAAATATCGGCAGGACGTTTAGTCAACGATATCATTGCCTCATTATGGCGTGTTGCTATTGGCTTTGTAGTTTCTGCCTGTTTGGGTATTCCACTCGGATTGTGGCTGGGGCAACATGCCGCGGGAAGGCAAGCCTTTGTACCCATGCTTAATTTCTTCCGGTTTCTTTCACCACTTGCCTGGATACCATTTGCCATTCTATGGTTTCATATCGGCGATAAGCCCGCGATTTTCCTGATATTCATGGCAACTTTTTTTCCGCTTGTTTTGGCAACCATGTCGGCAGTAGCTACTATTCCCAAAATCTATTTCCGGGTCGCCCGGGACTATAACTATAAGGGCATTGAGTTATTGACCAAGGTGACATTTCCCGCCGTGTTGCCACAGGTCATTACGGCTCTGCGTGTCAGTTATGGTATTGCCTGGGTGGTTATCGTGGCAGCGGAAATGGTTGGCTGCCAGGATGGACTTGGCTATGGAATTTGGGAAGCCCGGAATGGATTGCGGCTGGATTCTGCAGTTTGCTATATGATAACTATCGGCGTGCTGGGTATGGGTATCGATCGTCTTCTTGCGCAACTAACTAAACTACCTGATGTCCGCTGGGGTTATGAAAGATAATCGTTCTGCCAGCAGGCTCGTGCTGGAAAATGTTTCGCATCGTTATGGAGAACTCCCGGTTCTGCATAACCTGAACCTGGTTGTAAATCCGGGTGAATTAGTCGTATTGGTGGGGCCTTCGGGTTGTGGCAAAACTACCTTGCTAAATCTTTTATCCGGTCATATCCAACCTGCCTCAGGAACGGTGCATCGGGAAGGAATCATCCGAACAGTATACCAACACGATGGTCTTTTTCCATGGCTCTCTGTTTTGGAAAATATAAGTATGGGTTTGCGTTCTGTTACAAGGAAAACACAACGGCAACAGGAAATGCATGAACTCATTGAATTGATACATCTCGAAGGTTTCGAACATCATTATCCTCATGAGTTATCGGGAGGCATGCGGCAGCGGGTTGAGTTGGCCCGGGTTCTTGCCGGTGATTCCGACATCCTCTTAATGGACGAGCCATTCTCCGCACTCGATTATCAAACACGTTTGCGTATGCGGCATGAGTTAAATCGTTTGCTTGTGAAACGACCGAGAACCGTTGTCTTTGTAACACACGATATTGAAGAAGCCGCGCAGCTCGCTGATCGTGTGTTGGTGTTATCCAATCGTCCGGCAACCATCTGCCGCGAGTTGCGCATCCATGCGCCACGACCCAGAGACTTGACCGATCAGGCAGTGATTGAAGCGATGAAAGCAATTCTTATCGAATTGGGATTACAGACATAAAACTTGACAAAGCTATGAGCATCGAGCCACGAGCTGTCAGACCTTTAGCGCTGATCCCGCAGCTTACAACTTGAAGTGTTTTAAAAATCCTTCAATTGTCCATGTTCATTATTCAGGACATTCCCATTCCTCCAGCAAAAATTAAACTAAATTTGGAATATAACCATTATGAAATTATCTATCACTGGTTTTATTACCGGCATCGTTTTAATCATCGTTATGCTTGGCTTGCTTCGTTACCGCCCCTGGAATCATAACGGATCAGTGAATATAAAAGATGTTGTGCACGACGGACCCAACAACAAAGCAAAACGTCAGCTTACCGTTGGTTATCTTCCTGTAACCTGTCACCTCACTTGTCCAGTTACTGATTTTGCATCAAAAACAACTCACGCTAATACCAACTTTAACTCCCAGGTATTCTCTGATTTTCCTACTGTCGTAAGCGCTTTGCAAGCGAAACAAATACAGGCCACTTTTATGATAGTACCGCTTGCCATGAAATTACGTGAACAGGGTGTGCCGGTCAGGATTTGTTATTTAGGTCATCGCGATGGCTCGGAAATTGTTGTCGCGAAGAATGGCAAAGTCAGAAGCCTTCGTGATTTGAAGGGCAAGAAAGTTGCCATACCGAGTCCCTACAGCAACCAGAATTTTGTGATGCACAAACTGATGGAGGACTATGGTATGAAGCCGGATGATATCACTTTTGTTGTATTACCTCCGCCCGATATGCCGACTTCCCTGGCATCGGGAGCCATTGATGGTTATTTTGTTGGTGAACCATTTTGTGCAAAGGCAGAGCTTGATGGCATCGGCCGGGTTCTTTATTATGCCCGCGATATCTGGCCCAATTTTATTTCCTGCGCCTTGGTCGTGCATGAAGATTTGATAAGAGATAACCGGGAAGTAGTAGAAGATTTGGTGCGCGGTATTGCCCAGTCGGGTGCCTGGGCGGAAACACATCGGGCAGAAGCCGCCAGGTTAGCAGCACCCTATTACCGGCAGGACCAGAAAGTGCTGGATTATGTACTCCTGTCTGATCCACGCCGGGTAAGTTATGTACAGCTTACACCTACTGACGAAGACCTGCAGCAGATACAGGATATGGGAATAAAGATGGGCCTTCTTACAAAACATATTCCAATGCGGGAATTAATTGATCGGGATTTTGTACCGCAGACTATTACGCCTGCTCTTATTGATGCTGCTAAAATACCAGACCCCCAAGCAGGAAAAATCCACTAGCCGGGTCATTACCTTTATGAAAACAGTGATGCCCTAACGTGTGAAATTGCTTTTTTATTTATGAAAAATAATATCAAGGATGCATAACTTTATATTATCACAAAGCCTTCTAATAAAAACTTATTACTTAACCTTAAATCAACCGACATGGATGCCATTCAAAACGAAGAACTCATCGTTAATAACCAGGAAACCATTAAAAGCAACCAGGCCCTTATCACAGGTAACCAGGGAGCGATTGTGAAAAACCAGGAAACAATTAAGAATAACCAGGGAGTTATTAAAGGCACTCAGGGGACCCTTGTTAAAAACCAGGGAGTCATTAAAGCCAATCAGAAGATCATTGTTGACAACCAAAAATTTTTAAAAGGAAATCAGAAGACCATCCTTGGCAACCAGCAGGCCATTATCAAAAATCAACAGGTTATTCTTAAGAATCAAAAAACACTTTCTCTTATTGTTAAAAATCAGCAGACAATCATGAAACTGTTGAAAAAATAATCACGCTAATACGAAACGCTAATGGTTGCTAATTAGCGCTAAGAGGGTCCGAAATTTAAAATTGCCATTTTGAGAATTCTGCTAACTTTTATTTTACTGATAAATTATTCTGCTTTCTCCCAATTGCAGCAACTCAACGTAAGTACAGATAAACACCAGCTTATTACGACAGATGGTAAACCATTTTTCTGGCTAGGCGATACCGGATGGGAGCTCTTTCATAAACTGAATAAAGAAGATGCCACAGCATATTTTCAAAAAAGATCAGAACAGGGTTTCAATGTGATACAAGCGGTAGCCCTCGCAGAGCTGGATGGCTTGCACACGGCCAATGCGTATGGTGATCTTCCTTTTATTAATGATGATCTCACAAAACCGAATGAAAGATATTTTCAGTACATAGACAGTTTGATTGATTTAGCAGCTGGCTATCATTTATATATTGCATTGTTACCAACCTGGGGCGATAAAGTATTCAAAGATTTTTGGGGTAGAGGCCCTGAAGTATTTAATCCGGCAACTGCATACGCTTACGGCAGATGGATCGGTAACCGTTTTAAAAACAAAACGAATATTGTCTGGGTCATTGGCGGTGACCGGGATCCCCGCAATAATTCACAAGATGCAGCAACCTGGCGTGCATTGGCGAAAGCTGTGGCAGAGGGTGTTAATAAAAACGCATTGATGACCTTTCACCCACAACCAAAAGGAACCGGGTCTTCTTCGCAATGGTTTCATAATGATGAATGGCTGGATATGAATATGCTGCAAACAGGCCATTGCCGCGATACCGAAGTATGGGAAACAGTAAGCAATGATTATAACCGTAAGCCGGCAAAACCTGTATTAAATGGCGAAAGCATTTATGAAGAGATGCCGGGTTGCTTCAACGCAAAAGAGTTGGGCTATGCCAATGCCTATGATGTCCGCAAGGCTGCCTACCTCAGTGTGTTCGCTGGTGCCTGCGGGCATGTCTATGGATGCGGGCCCGTTATTTTTTTTGGAGAAAAAGGAAGTAATTTATTTGCCAACCTTCACGGATGGAAAGAAGCACTTGATTTTACTGCTGCCCATGAAATGAAATATCTCCGGCGTTTAATTGAGTCCAGGCCCATGCGTGATCGTATTCCCGATCAGAGCATACTGGTGAATGAAGGATATGGAAACGCCGAACGGATACAGGCAACCAGAGGCAAAGATTATGCATTTGTTTATAGTGCTTATGGCAGGGATATTATTGTAAAGACTGATAAAATTACCGGAACAAAAATCAATGCAACCTGGTATGATCCGCGTACCGGTAATACAAAATTCATCGGCGTATTTGACAATAACAAGCAAATGAAATTTACTCCGCCATTACCTGTTTCATCACCCG
>JAOQAL010000772.1 GCA_025963615.1 Chitinophagaceae bacterium
GTGAGCCCCGGGGCTTTTGTTACTTCAACCAATATTATTGCCAGCATTCAGCAGCTGGATAGAATAAAAGTAGACTTTACGTTGCCGGAACAATATGGCAATATTATAAAGAAAGAAAATACTGTTGATGTGGAAATAGATGCGGCGAACCAGGTAAAAAACAAAGCGAAGATAATTGCAATTGAACCACAGATAAACCAAAATAGCCGCAACCTGCTGGTGAGAACTGTTTTGCAAAGCGGCGCAGCCAACCCGGGGGCATTTGTAAAAGTGTATGTGCAGTCTGGGATTGATAAGAAAGCCATTATGATACCTACCAATTCCATCATCCCGGATGATAAAAACAACCAGGTAGTATTGATAAAAAATGGCCGGGCTTCTTTTGTAAGTGTACAAACAGGATTACGTTTATCCAATAATGTAGAAATAACGAAAGGAATAAACCCCGGTGATTCCGTAGTAGTAACGGGCGTATTATTCGTAAGGGCCAAAAGTCCTGTACAGGTTAGAAGTGTGAAAAAGCTGGAAGACTTAGGAAAATAATATCTCATCCCGGCCTTCTGTCTAAGAAAGGCGATCCACTCACAGACCTTGCTTGTTGGAACTTCCTGTGTGTATGAGTTTTTGGAAAAGTAGAATGAGGGGTTAAGATATTGGCGTAGTTATAAGGTTCATTAAGATATCGTGTTGAACCGTGACCGGAGATGCCTGCAAAAAAAATCAACCGGGCAGATAGCCGGATTTTAAAAAAAGTAGATCAGGAGAATTTATGAATATTTCAGAACTGTCATTGAAGCGGCCGGTACTTGCTACCGTCATGAACCTGATGATTATCTTATTTGGGGTGGTGGGATATACTTTTCTTGCCGTAAGAGATTATCCAGCTATTGACCCTCCCATTATAACTGTTACTACTTCTTATACCGGCGCCAATCCCGACCTCGTAGAAACCCAGATAACAGAGCCCCTGGAAAAACAAATTAATGGTATACCGGGCATCCGGACTATTTCATCTACCAGCAATCTCGGCAGCAGTAATATCACCGTAGAATTTAATCTTGGTTTCGACCTGGAAGCTGCGGCTAGTGATGTACGTGACAAGGTAGGTCAGGCTACGCGAAGCCTGCCACAGGATATTGATGCGCCACCGGTTGTCACCAAGGCGGATGCAAACAGCGATTTTATTTTATTGCTGGTAGTGCAAAGCCATACAAAAAGTTTGATGGAGCTCAGTGACTATGCAGACAATGTGTTGCAGCAACAGCTCCAAACCATTGATGGCGTAAGCTCGGTAAATGTGTTTGGTGATAAGGGGTACGCTATGCGTATTTGGCTTGACCCTGGCAAAATGAATGCCTACAATGTAGCATACAATGATATCAGTACGGCGATCAGCAATGAAAATGTGGAATTACCACCTGGCAAAATTTATGGAAATAATACCGAACTTACCATTGCCACCCTCGGAAGACTTTCCAGCGAAAAGCAGTTCAGGGATGTCATCATCAAAGAGGATAGTAGCGGCATCGTAAGGTTGGGGGATATTTCAAGAATTGAATTAGGTCCTCAAAGTCCGGAGCAAAACTGGAAATATAATGGGGTCAATGCGGTGGGACTTGCTATTATTCCGCAGCCTGGCGCTAATAATATTGCCATTGCCGATGAGTTTAATAAGCGACTGGATATCATAAAGAAATCGAACAAAGCGGACCTTGAGTTTAATGTATTGATCGATAATACCAAGAACATCCGCAACTCGCTAAGTGAAGTGAAGGAAACATTATTGATTGCATTCGCCCTGGTGGTATTGGTGATCTTTTTCTTTTTCAGAAACTGGCTGATCGCTATCCGCCCCTTGATAGATATACCCATTTCTTTGATCGCTACATTTTTTATAATGTATTTATCAGGCTTTACGATCAATATACTCACTCTTTTGGGCATTGTGCTGGCAACAGGGCTGGTGGTGGATGATGGCATTGTGGTAACGGAAAATATTTTCAGGAAACTGGAAGAGGGAATGAATATCCGTAAAGCCGCATTAGAAGGCAGTAAAGAAATATTTTTCGCTGTTGTTTCCACGTCCCTTACCCTGGCAGTGGTTTTTTTACCGGTTATTTTTTTACAGGGATTTGTTGGAAGATTGTTCCGTGAATTTGGAGTAGTGCTTGCCGCCGCGGTTTTAATATCAGCCTTTGTATCATTAACTATAACCCCGGTGTTGAATGTTTACCTTACCCGTAAAAATGCCGGCCATGGAAAGTTTTACGAAAGAACAGAACCATTTTTTACCGGTATGGAAAATGGCTATAAAAGACTGCTGCAGGGTTTTATGAAAATAAGATGGGTCGCCTGGGTTATTATTGCCGCCTGTGGTTTAATAATATTCATGGTAACACGATTCATTCAAAGCGAACTGGCGCCATTGGAAGACAAAAGCAGTATCCGTTTTACGGCCACAGCGCCGGAAGGAACGAGTTTTAACTATATGTCCTCAGTGGCTGACAGCATTGCTTCTTATTTATATGATTCCGTGGCCGAACGGGATTTTGTCTTTGTAAGAACACCCGCCGGCAATATTAACTCTACAGCGCCCCGTATTGGCCTGATTGATGCAAAACTAAGATCAAGAACCCAAAGCCAGATTGCCAATGACCTGCAACAAAAACTAACCCGTTTTAATGATGCACGCATATTCGCCATACAGGAGCAAACCATTGCGGTCGGCTCCGGTTCAAGAACCAGTTTACCGGTTCAGTTTGTATTACAAAATCAGGACTTGAATAAGCTGAAGGAATTTATTCCAAAGTTTCTTGCCGAAGCAAGAAAGGATAAAACCTTTGCCAACGTTGATGTGAACCTGAAATTCAATAAACCGGAAGTAGATATATCGGTTGACAGGATGAAGGTAAAAGATCTCGGTTTGTCAACCAACGATGTTGTTTCAGCCATGCAGGCAGCTTTCAGCGGCGGCCGTCTTTCCTATTTTATAATGAACGGCTACCAGTATTTTGTAATAGCGCAACTGGATAGGAGCGATCGCAATGAACCGGGCGATATCAGCAACCTGTATGTAAGAAATAATAAAGGCGTCAATATTCCTTTAAGCGCCGTAATACATATTGAACAAAATAGTAAGCCTTCAACGCTCTACCATTTTAACCGCTATAAAGCAGCGACTATTTCTGCTTCATTGGCCGATGGAAATACGGTGGGGAATGGAATAAAAGCCATGCAGGAAATTTCGAACCGGGTGCTTGACTCAAGTTTTCAAACTGCATTAAGTGGTTCTTCGCGGGATTATGCCGAAAGTTCCTCCAATATTTTGTTTGCATTTGGATTGGCGTTGGTATTGATTTACCTGGTATTAGCCGCACAGTTTGAAAGTTTTGTTGACCCTCTTGCTATTATGCTTACAGTGCCCCTGGCGTTGGCAGGTGCACTACTGAGTTTGTGGATATTCAATCAAACACTGAATATATTTTCTGAAATAGGAATGATCATGTTGATTGGATTAGTCACTAAAAATGGTATTCTTATTGTAGAGTTTACCAATCAGAAAAGAGCGAAGGGAATGAAGAAAATGGAGGCGGTAGTGGAAGCGGCCGCGCAGCGTCTGCGCCCGATCCTGATGACCAGTCTTGCCACATCATTAGGAGCCCTACCGATAGCACTAAGCCTGGGAGCATCTTCTACCAGTCGTATACCTTTGGGAATTGTCGTGGTATGTGGAATTTTATTTTCGCTAATATTAACCCTGTTGGTTATTCCGGCCGTATATACTTTTATATCGGGTAAACATAAAACGGAAAAAGAACAGGAAGAGGATTTACAGGGAACAGCAACAAATCATTAATTCCAATAAGTTACTATCTGATGTTAAAAATAAAAGAGATAAAAATTTTTTTACCACTGGTCACATTTTCATTTTTTTATATTGCCGGTTCATCACAATCACTTGACCTGCGTGATGCCATCAACATCGCTTTAAAAAATAGCCTGGAAGTTGAATTGCTGAAAAACAATGTAGAAATAAACAATACGAACAATTACATCGGAGTAGCGGGCGGGTTACCGGTTGTATCAGCCAATGCAACGGATAATGAACAGCTTAATAATATCAATCAAAAGTTAAATACAGGCACAGAGATTAAACGCAATGGCGCTACGGGCAATACATTCAATGCCGGGCTGACGGCTGGCATGCTTTTATATAACGGATCGAGAGTCGTGGCTGCTAAAAAAAGACTGGAACAGTTGCAATTACAAAGCGAACAATACCTGAATTCGCAGATACAAAATACCATGGCTGCTGTAATGACCGCTTATTATGATATTGTGCGCCAGCAATACTATATCAGGACCATTGATGTATCCATTGAAGTGTCCCAAAAAAGGCTGGAAATTGTAAAAACGCAGCAAAGCGTAGGCATGGCTAATAATGCGGATTTGTATCAGTCGCAACTTGATTTAAATGCTCTGATGCAAACAAAACAATCCCAGCAGCTTGTGATTGATCAGTCAAAAACTGAACTGTTACTGCTGTTGAACCTGAAACCTGATTCTACTATTACGATCAGTGATACCATTACCATGGACAAAGCGATTATATTGGGTGATGTGCTGGAAAAACTTTCAAATAATGCGGATATAATTGCCGCGGATGACCAGGTTAAGATCAGTGACCTCATAATAAGGGAGACTGCGGCGCAACGGTACCCTTCTATCCGTGCGAATGCAGCCTATAATTATAACCGCAACCAATCCACGGGTGGCCAGCTTTTATTGAACCAGAACAATGGCGCTTCCGGGGGACTTAGTATTGCCATTCCTATTTATAATGGCGCTATTTTTAAGCGTCAGCAAAAAGTAGCGGAGCTTAATTCAAAGAATGCCGCCATTCAAAAAGATATTTTAATAAGAAATTACGCTTCCGGGGCGGTAAAGACTTACCAGGCGTATGTAAATAATCTGCAGCAACTGGAAACACAGAAACAAACGGTGGAACTGTCGCAAAAGCTATTGGATCTGGTTTTACAACGTTTCCAGTTGAAGCAGGCAACTATTGTGGATGTAAGACAGGCTCAGCAGACATTTGAAGCTGCTTCATATACACTGACCAATCTAAATTTCGCTGCCAAATCATCCGAGATCGAATTGAACAGGCTCGTAAACCAGATCAAGTTTTAAAATATAGTTGCTTATTATTTCAATCGATTGATCTGCTTTTTTAGTACTGCATTTTCCGGTTGTTTCTTTTATTATATTGTGCTGATATAAAAATGAAATAACGATGGCTTTTTCCCGCAGGAAATTTATTCAGCTCAGTTCTTTAACCGGAACATCAGCCATCTTATCTTCACTTGAATCATTTACGTTAACCAACAAACCTGATTTTACCATGAATGCCGGTTATCAACTGAAGGTGTTAGCCACCAACTGGGGCTTCGAAGGAAGTATCGATGCCTTTTGTGCCAAAGCAAAAAAAGAAGGTTATGATGGCATTGAAATCTGGTGGCCCACGGATGATAAACCGGCGCAAAATGAATTATTCGGGGCGCTGAAAGAACACCAGTTAGATGTCGGTTTTCTTTGTGGCAGCGGAAAAACGAACCCGCAGGAACATCTTGATTTTTTTAAAAAAATGATTGATGCCGCGGCAAAGCAAAAAAGTCAGCGACCCCTTTATATCAATTGTCATTCGGGAAGGGATCATTTTGCTTTCGACATCAATAAAAAATTTGTTGAGCATACTACGCAGCTTTCAACCGAAACAGGTATTACAATCTGTCATGAAACACACCGTAGCCGCATCATGTTTGCAGCACATGTGGCAAGACAGTACATCGAAAAATATCCACAATTAAAACTGACTTTCGATGTGTCGCACTGGTGCAATGTGCATGAAAGTTTACTAACCGATCAAAAAGAGACCCTTGATTTGGCATTGGAAAGAGTGGAACATATTCATGCACGAATTGGTCATGCTGAAGCCCCCCAGGTAAATGATCCCCGCGCGCCGGAATGGGATGAGGCGGTAAAGGCCCATTTTGCATGGTGGGATAAAGTAATAGAACGTAAAAAGAAAAATGGAGAACGGATGACAATCCTTACGGAGTTTGGTCCGCCCATGTATATGCCGACATTGCCCTATACACAACAGCCATTGGCCAATCAGTGGGACATTAATGTATATATGATGAAGGAGTTGAGAAAGAGATACAGTTAGTAGAAGCTACGGGCTTTGAGTAATGAGCTGCGAGACGTGTATTGGGAAATCATTTTTATGTATAAAAGACCTGTCTATGAGAAATTTTAAAGAACTTAAAATATGGCAAAAAGGATTTGATATTGCTGTAAACAGTTTTAAACTTGTAAATACCTTTCCAAAAGAGGAAAGATTTGGAATCAGCTCTCAAATAACCAGGGCTGCGGTTTCAATTCCTTCAAATATTGCTGAAGGAAGTAGTAGAAAAAGCGAAAAGGATTATCACAGATTTCTGGAAGTCTCGCTCGGTTCAAGCTTTGAAGTGGAAACACAATTGCTTATTGCAGCTGCCGCGAAATTTGGGAATGAAGAAATCTGCAATGAGATTCTGAAAGATATTGATGAAGAACAAAAAATGCTAATGAGCTTCATGAATAAACTTAATAACTAAAAAATATTTTAAAACTATCAGTCTCGTAGCTCGCAGCTCATGGCTCAAAGCTTCTCATTATGCTTCTATCAATACTCGATTTCACCGGCCGTCTTCATCCCTTATTGGTTCACCTGCCTATCGGAATTCTACTGCTGGCTTGTTTTTTTCAATGGCTTACCGCCAATAATAAATTCGCGTTTTTACAACCTGCCATTCCTGTGGCCCTGTTTTGGGGAATGATCAGTGCCGTCGCATCCTGCATCAGCGGTTATATCTTGTCTGATAGCGGTGATTATGATGCGGATTTAGTAG
>JAOQAL010000788.1 GCA_025963615.1 Chitinophagaceae bacterium
TCTTACCAGTTGAAATGAATCCACGCCGCAATGGCTGAATACACCATGGTAGAAAAACTTGTAAGGAGCCCACACGAAAGCCAGCGGCCCATCAATTTTAATTGTTTCAAAACTGATGCGTTCATCAGCGGCGCCTTTCTTTTCTTTGCTTATAAAATCAATAAATTCTTTGGGATCTTCATTTTTTACGGTGACGACGCCTTCTTTACTTGTAGCGATAGTATGAAACACGGCATTATCTGAAAACACGGATTTGAGCAATGGGGTATCCGAATTGCGCATGGCATCAAACATTTTATTAACAATAGCTTTAACAGAATCTTCTGTCGTTTGTGCATTTATGTTCGTCATTATAATGGTTGCTGTTAACAAAATGAAAATGTATTTCATGTTAAGCTGTTTTATGAGTTGATGGCAATTATTTGGATTATTAAATTTAAATTATAAGCTATGAAACTAATTAAAATTTTACAAGCAGTTACCCTGGTAACCATCGTTGGCCTTGTCGCAGGATGTAGCTCAGGCCGTCATTATAGCTCCTATTCTCCTCCTCCTCCGGCCTATGGTTCTTCTTTTTCTCTTATTATCAATCCATATCCCGGACTTGCCGTCAGCCGCTATAGCGATGGCAGGTATTATTACCGTAATCCACAAGGGTATACTTACTGGAGAGGAAACGACAACCGCTATTACTTAGACAGGTCCTATGTTCGCAGGGAATACCGTCATCGCAGGGATTACAGTGACTGGAGAAATAATGGAAGAAATTATAATGGCAGAAAGCGTCGCTATTAAAAAAAGCCAGGTCAAAGACCTATAAGGTTTCCTGGCCTGCCTGGCAGCCCGTCAAACCTGGAGCAAAACCTATAATGTTTGAGGCGCTGCCGGGCCAACCCGGCAAACATTATAGGTTTGCTATTTTTTTAATAGCCAAGAATTTTCAACATGCTCTGGGCGGTCTGCTGTTTTGCATATAGCCAATCGAACAATTTTCCGTTCTTGTCACGATCAACTATGACATGCTTTGGCGAAGGAATAAGACAATGCTTAATGCCGCCATATCCGCTAATCTGGTCCTGGTAGGCTCCTGTATGAAAAAAACCGAGGAATAACCGTTCTTCATTGTTTAGTTTGGGCAGAAAAACTTCATTGATGTGCTCTTCTGAATCATAATAGTCATGGCTATCGCAAGTCATGCCCCCTAATACCACCCGTTGATAATCTACATCCCATTTATTGATTGGCAGCAGCAAAAACCTTTCGCCAATTCCCCAGGTATCCGGCAGCGTGGTAATAAAAGACGAATCGATCATATACCAAACTTCACGGTCATTCTGCACCTTTTGTGCTTCGACGCTGTAGATATGAGCCATACTCTCCCCTACCGTAAAACTTCCGAACTCCGTAAAAATATTCGGCATGGGCACTTTCGCTTTTTTGCAGGCCGATTTAATATTACCCGTTATCTCATTAATCATGAACTGGTAATCGTACTCAAAGCCCAGCGAATGTTTAATGGGAAAACCACCTCCGATATTAATGGAATCCAGCTCGGGACAAATTTTCTTCAACTGGCAATAAAGGTTAATTATTTTATTTAACTCACTCCAGTAATAAATATCATCTTTAATGCCTTTGTTCAGGAAGATATGGAGCATCTTTAACTGGAACTTACTTTCATAGCCTTCAATCCTGTCCACATAAAATTCCAGTATGTCTTTGGGCCGGATGCCTAAGCGTGATGTGTAAAAAGGAAAAGTAGGTTCTTCCTCCGCAGCTACCCGGATACCCAGCTTAAAAGGAACTTTTACAGCTTTGGCGTACTCTTTCAGTTCTTCTATATTGTCAAGAACGGGAATTACGTTTTGAAAACCGGAATTCAGCAAGCTGGCAATCCGGCGGGTATAGCCTTTTTGCTTAAAACCATTGCAGATAATATGAATGTCCTTGGTAATTTTTTTCTTTGCGTAGAGCTTCTTTATGATATCAATGTCATACGCATAGGAAGTCTCAATATGAATGTCATGCTTGAGCGCTTCTTCGAGTATAAAGGAGAAATGGGAGCTTTTCGTACAATAGCAATAATAATATTTGCCTTCATACTTATGTTTCTTAAAAGCCGTGGCAAACATTTGCTTGGCTTTTTTTATCTGCATGCCCAGTTTTGGCAAATAAGTCAGCTTTAACGGCGTACCATATTTATCAATGAGTGCCTTAATATCTACCCCGTTAAATTGCAGGTATTCATCTTTCAGCTCAAAACCTTCCTGGGGAAAATTAAAGGTTTGCTTTACCAGGTCGTTATATGTGTTATTCATTAAATCCAATAATATCCTGTTGAAATATGTTTTGCGGGTACAAATGTATAATCTTTGAAATACTTTGAAATTATTTTTATGAAGCCGGCTTTGTGCAATGTCGTTATCCTGCCGGAAAGAAGGACTCTCCCGGCAACCTCAAAAAAGGAATTTCCGATTTTTTGGTCGACTTTAACCGCTTCGGAATAGAATTGACAACTAACCTCTAGAGGCAGCCGGGATTGGAAGATTTACAAAGAAACACTGGTATGGCCTTTAGGAAAATATGGCTTCCTTATTGTATTTATTCCGGTATTCAACCGGCGATAGTCCCGTCACTTTTCTAAATATGCTCCTGAATGCTTTATTATCAACATAACCCACATCATACATCACTTCATTTATATTTTTCCTGCTGCTCTCCATACTTTTTTTGGCAGCTTCAATTTTAACCCGTTGTATATATTCTACCACCGTGTTAGAAGTAGCTTTTTTAAATCTGCGTTCCAGGTTTCTACGGCCCAGGGCAAACATGCCTGCTAACTGATCTACCGTGATCTTTTCCTGAAAATTAGATTCTATAAATTCCTGCGCTTTTTTTACCGGCTCATCTTCATGTGCTTTCTGGCCGGTGAACATTAGAAAGGGCGACTGACTATGGCGATCTATATCGATCATAAATGCTTTGGCAATATGAATGGCGATTTCACGGCCAGCATATTTTTCCACAAGGTATATCACCAAATTCAGATAGGAATAAGCCCCGCCGCTCGTATAAATGCCATCCGCTTCGGTCATAATTTTATCATCTACCAGGTTGGCATCCGGATACATACTCCTGAATTCATTTACAAACCTCCAGTGCGTAGCACACTGCTTTCCATTTAATAGACCCGTACCCGCCAGGAAAAAAGTGCCAATACAAAAACTGGCTACTTCTGCCCCGTCCTTATATTGTTCTATGATCCAGGGAATAAATTCCTTATTCTGTTCCAATGTTTTTTGCGGATCGCCCATCATGGCGGGAATAATGATAAGGTCTGTTTTTTTTACGTCCTTTATTAAACAATCCGGTTTTATAGTAAATAGCCCATTCCGCTGACTTGTTTCTTTAGTAAGCCCTACTAACTGAATATTAAAAAGCGGTGGTCGTCCCATGCCGGCGCCCAATGAATTTGCTTCACTTAATATTTGATGGGTGCCTTCAATATTAGTAAGGCTGGTATGCCCAAGCGGGATTAGAATGGAAATATGTTTCATGCTATAAATTTATGAAATTAGTTTGTCGCAATCAACCCCTTAATAAGTCGCATTTGCACCTTTAGAAATTTCATTAATGCCTTTATGTTTGTGCTGTTAAAATAAAGAATTTATATCACCCGGAAAAAAGAACTCTTACCATGCGGAATGCAATAAAATTAAAAATATAAAAAGCTGATTTAAGATTTCCGTGTTGAATTCAGAACATGAAAACTATGGCGAACTAACAGGATGTCGGGCAATAAATAACAGATCGCGGGTCTTCGTCAACCGTTTAACAACGAATCAAAAACAAAAAGAGTTATTCCCAAATCAGCTACAAAGATTTTCTTACTTAAACAAAGCTCATGCTTCTTAAAGACAAAATCGCAATCATTTTCGGAGGAGGCGGAGCCATTGGAGGTGCCGTTGCAAAAGCGTTCGCTGGTGAAGGCGCCAGGGTTTTTCTTGCCGGCCGCAGCATTGAAAAGCTGGAAGCGGTGGTCCGGCAAATTTCCGGCGCCGGTGGAAGGGTTGAAATTGCCAGGATCGATGCGCTCAACAAACAAGAGGTAGAAAACCAACTTAATGAAATTGTAAAAAAAACTGGCAGCATTGATATCTCATTTAATGCAATTGGTCTTAATGACACCCAGGGTTTGCCGCTTACCGAAATGGTATATGACCAATTTGCTTCACCGATAATTACTGCCATGCAGGGCTATTTTATAACCTCCGCGGCCGTGGTAAAACATATGCGGAAGAAAGGAACCGGTGTTATTTTAGCCATTACTGCCAACGCCGGCCGAAAACCCTATCCCAATACCGGAGGTTTTGGAGTGGCTTGTGCAGCGATAGAAGGATATTGCAGGCAACTGGCTGCTGAAGTTGGCGAACAGGGTATCCGGGTTGTCTGTATACGGTCGGCCGGTTCTCCGGATGCACCCGGTGTGGATGAAGTTTTTAAACTGCACGCAAAAAATGCAGGCATTACACGGGAAGCATTTGATGCCGGCTTTGCAGACAGCACTATGCTGAAACGCTTACCGAAACTCAACGAGGTAGCTAATGTAGCCTTGTTGATGGCATCTGATAAGGCCAGCGCTATCACGGCCGCCGTAGTGAATGTAACCTGTGGTGAACTAGCCGACTGATTATTTGATAACTTAAATTACGAGAACCATTATGCGAAAAGTAAAATTACAAATGCAGTTATCACTGGATGGTTTTGTTTCCGGCCCCAATGGCGAAATGGATTGGATGGTATGGGACTGGGATGATGAAATTAAAAATTATGTTACTGAACTGACAGATTCTGCCGATACCTTACTAATGGGAAGGGTTCTTTACCAGGGCATGTCAATGCACTGGCCTGCTGTTGCTGCTAAACCCGAAAGTCAAAAAGAGGAAATTGAATTTGCATATAAAATGAATAATAAACCCAAAATCGTTTTTTCAAAGACACTCGAAAAAGCAGCGTGGACCCATACCACCTTGATGAACGGAAATATTGACGAAGTGATGACCCGGTTAAAACTGCAACCTGGCAAAGACATGCTTATGTATGGAGGCGCCGGCCTGGTATCTGCTTTTGTTAAGTCGGGTTTAATCGACGAATATCACTTGTTTGTGAACCCGACCGCCATCGGAAATGGAAAGTCTATTTTTAAAAAAGTAGAAAACAAATTAAATCTGAAATTACTGAAGTCTCAATCCTTCCCTTGCGGTATTGTCGTGCTTTGTTATATACCGGCATAATAAGAAGAAAATATATCTATTCATTCATTTTAAACTAAAAAAATAACATGACGCAGTTCAGTGCTTACTTAAGTTTCAACGGCAATTGCCGGGAAGCCATGACATTTTATAAAGAATGCATGGGTGGTGAATTAAATCTGCAGACCGTGGCAGAGTCACCCATGGCAGGCCAGATGCCGGCTCATTTGAATGAAAGCATCTTGCATTCTACTTTAACAAGTAATGTGGCAGTTATCATGGGTTCAGACATGGTAAGGGAAAAGCTGGTAGATGGGAATACGGTTCAACTATGTATCAACTGCAGCAGCCAGGAAGAAATTGAATCTTTATTTTCCAATTTTTCTTCCGGCGGAAAGATAATAGATCCATTGAAGGAGATGTTCTGGGGTGGTGTGTTTGGGGCGATTACAGATAAATATGGGAAACACTGGCTGTTTAATTATGAAAAAAACAAACAATAAGGATATGAAACCTAAAACACTCAAGGCGCTGTACTGGATCGCCACTGTTTTTTTCGCTTTATTGATGCTGCTGGATGGATTTGGAGGGGTAACCCGGCAGCAGGAAGGTAAAGATGTAATGATACACCTTGGATACCCGGAATATGTATTAACCATTTTTGGTGTGGCCAAACTGCTGGGGGCGATTGCCATCATACAAACAAAATATAAAACCCTTAAAGAATGGGCTTATGCCGGGTTTGCCTTTACATTTATTGGCGCCCTGGCATCCCGGTATTTTGCCGGGGATGGAGCCGGGGAAATAATTTTTCCCCTTATTGCACTTGGAATAATGTTTATTCCGTACTTTTTATGGAAGAAAATTGAAATGACCTACCGGCCATTATGAAGCAAGTGAATAATCCAACCAATAATTGAGAAATAATTCCAGCAAAAAATAAACAGTCATTATAAACTTACCACCATGAATGTAGTAATCATCATACTCATCATTATTGCAATCCCATTAATCCTTGCTTTGTTTCTCACGGACGAGTATGTTATTGAACGGGACATCATCATTAACAGGCCTCAAGAAGAAGTTTTCAATTTCGTCAAATTGGTGAAGAATTCCGATTACTTCAACAAATGGGTTATGATGGATCCGAACATGAAAAAAGATTATGCAGGCACCGATGGAACGGTAGGTTTTGTGTACCGTTGGGACAGCAACAATAAAAACGTAGGAAAAGGCGAACAGGAGATCACAAAAATTGACGACAAACGGATTGATTATGAAATCCGCTTTAAAAAGCCTTTTGAAGGAACCTCTACTGCTTATATCGCCACAGAGCCAGTTTCTCCTATTCAAACAAAAGTAACCTGGGTATTTAAGGGCATGAGAAATTATCCCATGAAGATTATGCATTTCTTACTGAATTTGAAAAAAATGCTGGGTAAGGACCTGGCAACCGGGCTTGCAACGCTGAAAACAGTCCTTGAAAAATAACAGGCAGTATGCTTGTCAAATTTGGATAGCTTTAACTTTAAAATGGTCCTTCCTGCAACTCTTAAATTGATTTTTCCGTAGTTTAGTTTTATGATTCAAAAGGCTTTTGTTGTTTGTTGTATCGCGTGCATTCTTTTGTCCTGTGCAAAAAATTATCAGCAATTTATTCCAAACTATTCTTTTCATTCGCCTGACGGTAAACCGGACTATGCAAACCTTGATTACTGGGCGGCGCATCCCTATAAGAAAGATCCATCCGATAGTTTACCAAGGGCCTTGCAGCATGATCCTAAAGCGGACTCATCGGTTGATATTTTTTTTATTCATCCTACATCGTATGCTGATCCCGCTTATCCATTCGGCTACAATGGACCGGTAGATGATCCAACGCTCAATGCAAAGACAGATTATGGCAGCATCCTTTACCAGGCAAGCATTTTTAATGGTACAGGCCGGGTATTTGCACCACGCTACAGGCAGGCAAACTACCGTTGTTATTTTCTCGAAGATACCACTGCTGCCTTAGCCGCATTTAAATTG
>JAOQAL010000825.1 GCA_025963615.1 Chitinophagaceae bacterium
AGGCATTGTTGTGTAAGTGTTTGATAACCATTATAATATAAAAATATAATGAATCAGGGTGGCCCTGTTTTTATTATGTTATCCGGAGAATTTGCCGGGCTGGCCGGTGAAATCAAATAAATCTGGCCAACTGAAGAGGTCATTAAGGAAGTCCAGGAAGGTAAATCCGGTAATTTATGCGGGGCTTATCTAAAAATGTATTTGCAAAAGGAGAGATATCCTTCCGTTGAGTATAAGAAAGCAGGAGCAGCTGTTGGCTAATTTTATTTCAGCGTAAAATGATGCTCCATTTTATTGATTCTCATTAATCCCAGGCAAGGGCGCTGGCGCCGAGGATAGCAGCATCAGATTCTTTAAGATGGCTGATGAGTATCTTCACTTTATTTTGGAATACCTGTATCAGATTGGCTTCCATATGTTCCTTCGTAGGTTTTAAAATCAGGTCGCCAGCCTTTGTCAGACCGCCAAATAATACAATAGCTTCCGGGCTTGAAAACATGACAGCATTCGCCAGGGCTATACCGAGAATTTTGCCGGTATATTCGAAAACTTCTTTCGCCAGTTTGTCTCCTTTCACCGCGGCATCATATACCTTTTTAGAATCAAGCTCTTCTTTTGGTATATTTCGCAGTAAACTTTTTTCTTTGCTTTTCTCGAGTAACTCAATAGTAGTATAGCGTACACCGGTGGCAGAAGCATAACTTTCCAATGAACCGTATTTGCCAGTGCCGGCATGTAGTCTTCCGTCTGGAATAATGATCGTATGGCCTAGTTCACCCGCAAAACCATCATGGCCGTAAATCAAATGGCCGTTTGCTACAATACCACTGCCAACACCGGTTCCCAATGTAATCATGATAAAATCTTTCATGCCTTTTGCTGCACCGTACATCATTTCGCCAATAGCCGCTGCGTTCGCATCATTGGTCAGGGAAGTGGGTAATTTAAATTTGTCTTCGATTTTCTTCGCCAGGGGAATTATACCTTTCCATGGCAGGTTGGGAGCATATTCAATAGTTCCTGTATAATAATTTCCGTTCGGAGCGCCAACGCCGATACCTTTTATCCTTCCTGTGCCCCCGGCTTTTACTATTAGTTCTCCCAGGGCCGAATACAATTCATCGATAAATGAATCGACATCGACATGCCGCCGCGTAGAAATTTCACTGGAAAAAAGTACGTTCCCGTCTTTATCAACTATACCAAACTTGGTCCCTGTTCCTCCAATATCGATTCCTATTACAAGTTGTTCTAAAGCTGGTGAAATACTAATGGCCATTTAATTATTAGTTTGATAGTTAATCCCGAAGTCCGGCAATACCGGGCCATAAATGTACGAATGAAAACAGGTTCCTAATGTCCTCCGCCAATTTGTGAGTCAAAATCCAAACCTTGTGCCTTTAATACACTTCTTAGTTTTAATGCAAGAAATGCAAGAAACGCAAAGCCTGCGGCAGCTACCAAATAAGAATTATGCATACCAACAGCAGGAGAATCACCTAAGGCACCCTGGAAGGGGGGAATGATAGCACCGCCTAATATCATCATAATTAAAAACGCCGATCCCTGACTGGTATATTTTCCTAATCCTGCCACCCCGAGTGAAAAAATACAAGGCCACATAATAGAACAACACAGGCCACCAGCCATAAACGCATATACTGATACAATGCCGTTTGTAAAAACCCCAAACACCATAGCGAAAGCAGCCAGCAATGAAAGTGTCAATAATGTTTTCACCGGTTTTTCCTGTCCAAAGAAAATGGCAGCAATAGCTACGGCAATAACACCGGCATAAGGATATAGATCCGTAATATCATTGCCATATAAATGATTCACAAAAAGAATTATTGCAAAGGCAACATAGGGAACTACTATCGTGGCGATCATTTTTCCAGTTTTCGAAAGGTTGAAAACGCTGATGGCCCCGGTCCATCTCCCGACCATCAAACTTCCCCAATACAAAGAAACGTATTTGGAAATCTCGCTATCGAGCATACCATGCTCGGTAATATAGCCTGGTGTTTTTAATAAGGCGCCGAAATTGTTGTCGATAGTTACTTCGACCCCGACATAAATAAAAATGCCCAGCATGCCGAATATCAACTGAGGATATTTCATCGCTCCCCAGCCGGCATTATTTTTTAAGGCGCTGGAATTAGAGTAGAAAAGAATAAATACGATTGCTAAAAAAGCGATCACCAGCAACGGTAGTTTTCCGATTTCAGTTAATTGTCCCACGGTAATCAAAAGGCCTAAAATGACCGTCATTATTATTAATGAAAACGATGCTTTGCTGGAACCTTCAAACTTGGCATCATCTTTACCCTCAGGCAACCTGGAAAACAAAAAGAACAGGGCAACCGCTGCGAACACCGAAGCCACAATTAAGTAAAGGTTATTAATATTGGTAACGGTAACCTCTTTAGGTTCTCCACCCACACTACCAAATAAAAAGAAGCTCACAATAATCGGCCCCAAGGTGGTTCCGAATGAATTGACACCGCCCGCAAGATTGAGCCGGTGCGAACCGGTAGCAGGATCTCCCAATAAAATAGCGAAAGGCTGAGCGGCTGTTTGCTGAAGCGAAAACCCTAATGCCACTATAAAGAAAGAAACCAATATCAATGGAAATGAGTTGGCATTCGCTGAGGGGATAATTGCCAGGGCGCCAATAACAGAAATAAATAACCCGTAGATAATTCCTTTTTTGTATCCGATTTTATTGAGAATATCATACCCCAGAAAACTTGAAACAAGATATAATATCAAAGACCCGATAAAGTAGGCTCCATAAAATGCAGAACCGATTAATTGCGACTGAAATTGGGTAAGATTAAAATGAGTCCGGCAGAAAGGAATAAATATACTATTACTCGCAGCGATAAAGCCCCAGAAAAAAAAGACCATTACCAACGTACTTAAAGCGCTGTAATTGGTGGATTGTTTTAATTGTTGACTCATAGCAATCATTTATTGGTTAAAAGACTGCTGAATGTAAGACAATTATTAATTCAAAAGAAATACCGCGTGAATTTCCTACCACTGAAACAATCACGCATTGAACAAAGACTTCAAAAAAGCGAAATGAAGAAGAAAACATAGTGCAGGCATTTTAATAAATAAGTTTGTTTGAAATAGTTTTTGAGAAA
>JAOQAL010000834.1 GCA_025963615.1 Chitinophagaceae bacterium
GCAACCAATGGCCGGAAACCAGAAAGGCAGATAGACTCTCCAATTCCCTTGGCTGGATATTCCTGGTTGTTCTTCTTCCAATCATCAACCTGGCAGAAGCTGTTAATACAAAAACAATGACCGCCACGAGGGAAGGACTGCATGCGGCAGATTCAGCCTCCTTCGCACTAACCTGGCAAACTGTTATGTGGATCATGTCATTTCTTTTTATGCTTTCGATTGGTTTTTATTTTAAACCCTCATGGAAGAACTTAGTTACCCAAAAGAAAACAACAGCATTTACCTTGTTATTTTTAACCTGGTATATATTGATCAGTAACTTTATCAGCGCTACCTGGTTGACGGCAAAATTCAGTTCGCAGCATTTATATTGGGTCAATCTTATCGTGTTATTCTTCTTGTTACCGCGGCAAACCGAACCTTCATTTTCTGATATTAATAATGAACCTTCCTCTTATTCGTATACATTACTAAAATGGGGGCTTACTGCTTTGTTGGTGATTTTATTGGTAAGCTATCTTGCTGTTGCGATGGGACCTGTGAATCCGAATGCACAACTGCGGTTTGGGTAATCGCTGGACTGGCTTTCCCGATTCTGCAAGATGACTGGCTTAAGACGTTTTCACCTATCGAAGCAGACCAAATTTGATTAAGCCAAAAGCCTTTAATGGTCTATTCAGCGGAATCTTCCAGCGCCTTCGCGATGACCGGTTAAAAACAGCAAAATCGGACCCTCACTTGTAATAGCGTGCATCTTGCCTGGGTTTTGTTTTCCGTGTTTCGCAGATATGCTATTCTATCTATCATTGCTGGAACTGCAATTTTTTCCCCCCAAAAAAGGTTTCCCAAAAACAATTTCAATCCTGCTATGTTTTAATTAATGATGTGTTTTACAACAGCTTCAAATCGTTTTAAAATTATCCTGACAGAAAAATATAAAAATGAGTAAAGTGTGGTTTATAACCGGTTGTTCCTCGGGTTTTGGCCGGGAGCTTGCAAAATGGGTGTTGGAGCTTGGACACCAGGCGGCAGTTACCTCCCGCAATGCGGATGATGTAAAAGATATTGTAGCAAAATTTCCTGGTACCGCTATTGCAATAAAGTTGGATGTAACAAGACCGGATGAAATTAAATCTGCTGTTGAAAAAACAATATCCACATTCAGCCGGATAGATGATTTGGTAAACAATGCCGGTATAGGATATTTTGGAGCGATAGAAGAAAGTGATGAAACTGAAGTGCGTCGCCTGTTCGAAATTAATTTTTTCGGGCTTGCCAATGTTACAAAAAAAGTGCTTCCGGTAATGCGCAGACAGCGCAGCGGTCATATCATTAATATATCTTCAATAGGGGGGCTGGTTGCATTCCCGGCTGTTGGATTTTATAACGCTACCAAGTTTGCCGTAACGGGTTATTCAGAGTCCCTGGCAAAGGAAACGGCACATTTAGGTATTAAAGTGACCATAGTTGCTCCCAGTGGTTTCCGCACAGATTGGGCAGGCCGGTCAGCCAAAAATGCTGAAACGGTAATAGATGATTATGCAGTGACATCAGGAATAAATAAAAACACGATCCGCCATAATAGCGGTAATCAACCGGGAGATCCGGCGCTTGCTGCAAAAGCAATTGTGAAGGTTGTTGAATCAACCAATCCACCATTGCATTTATTATTGGGAAAAGGCGCTTTGAAAGGAGCGCGGAATAAATTAAAAGAATTACAACATGATATTGATACCTGGGAAGAAACTACAACCGGCGCGGATTCTCCGAAACAATAACACCGGGTAAACTATTTTTCCCTGCACCAACAGGGGTATCCTGTGACGTTGGTGAAAATTTTGGAATGATCCAGCCTTAATTGGAAAGTTTTACGTTGACCGCATTGAGACCTTTATGGCCCATTTCAACTTCAAAAGTAACACGGTTATTTTCTTTTATCTGGTCTCTTAGCCCATTCGCATGAACAAAAATACTTTCTTGTGTTTGCTGGTCTTTAATAAATCCAAAACCTTTTGCTTCATTAAAAAAAGTAACAATTCCGCTCCGGAAAGCATCCGCGGGATCATACGCTTTTTGCTTTGGAACTCCTATTTCGATGTCTTCCAGGTTCACTTTTCTCATTTTCATGGGATCAGGGGGTTTGGAAGAAATATTTCCGTTTTCATCAACATAAGCAAGCATATCCTCGAAACTTTTTCCTTCTTTCGCATGATCCTTCCGCTCTTGTTTTCTTTCTTCTTTCTCTTTCTTGCTTTGTTGTTTTTTCTTTTCTCTGTCTTTTTTATTCCATGTTTCTTGTGATTTAGCCATAGTTTTTACTTAAATTTTAATTTTTGTTTTGTAAGAAATGAATGATACCATTAAAAACCTGCTGAAAGAGAGAGGGTAAATTCTGCAGATTTGCTTAAAGGTACGTCATTTCTTTTGCACCCTATCTGTTGTTTTGGGAAAATAAAATACAGGAATGATTGTTATGCCCTGGCTGGAGCCATGGGCTTGGATTAAACAGGATTTCAGGTATCAGGTCAACAGCGGTTTTCAGGTACTATTTAACTAAATTTTATCCGGGAAATTATGATCACCCTGGCTTCAGATACCATATCGGTTAGGCCGGTATTTTCTTTTAAAAAATCAAAAACTGATGTATTGACAAATTAATTGTAAAGAACAACAAGCTGGGGCGAAAAGAAAAACTTCCGGGTATCTTTTACTTCGTGGCTCTGTTTGAAACTCTACCCATAATCCTTATCTTTCTATTACAAAACTCAGTTTATGAGTAAACAAAAATGGTCATTGCCATTTAAAGTTATTACGGCCATCACAGCGTGGCTCGGCCTAGCCCTCCAGCTATATATCCTTATTGATAATACACCCGGCAATGGAATGACTCCGTTGCAGGCAGTAGGCAGGTTCCTGCTATTCTTTACGGTACTAAGCAATCTATTGGTGGCAATCAGCCTTAGTATGGTAATCATATTGCCCGGTTCCGGCGCAGGCCGCTTTTTTGCAAAAGGTTCTTCGGTTACCGCTGTGGCATTTTATATATTTATAGTCGGAGTGGTTTATAATACCATTTTGCGTAACCTCTGGAAACCGGAGGGATTGCAGCGGATAGCCGATGAAATACTTCACGTATTAGTTCCGTTTTTATATATAATTTATTGGCTGTTTTTTGCTCCTAAAGGATCGCTGAAATGGAAACATCCTTTTCAATGGCTTGCTTTTCCGGCTGCTTATTTAATTTATGCAATGATTCGCGGTGCAGCAGAGGGTGTTTATGCTTATCCTTTTATTAATGTAACAGAACTTGGCTATGGCAAGGTATTTATAAATTGCGCGGGATTATTAATCGTATTCATTATCATCGGTTTTTTATTTGTAGCTATTGACAGAATGATAAACCACCAGATAAAAATGTGATAAATTTTTTTATGAATAGAACCTCTCCGGTTAACAACTTTGAAAAATGAAACAATTACTACTTGCTTTTCTCCTTCTCACCCAGCTGACAGCATTTCAACAGGTACCAGCAGAAAATTATCCAGAGGATACAGCTTCTGTAGAGCATGCCGGAATACCCAAAGGCGATGTGCTGAAGTTTACATTTGATAACTCTAAGATTTTCCCTGGAACGTGGC
>JAOQAL010000172.1 GCA_025963615.1 Chitinophagaceae bacterium
GGGCCAATTCTTATAGCTGTCGCTAACGTTAATATACAAACGAAACTACCATATTTCACTGCCCGTGATGCTGTCACGTAAGGAATGTGGTGCACCAACAGGTGTGCACCACAAATTTCGAGTTCGAACCCTTCGTCTTCCAGTCGTTTTAAATCTGGATTAAGACTTATCTGTACAGGTTGCATGGAAAATCATTTTGTTTTTAACAAATACAGATTGCCCTTTCTTCATTTCGCCTTCTGGATTTTTCTTAGGCCCGTCTTCGTATCCGGCTGTATAAACCATTGTTGGGCTATCAATATATGTTCCATAGGCTTTTTCGATCACCTCCCTGAAACTGATTTCCTTCTTATCCCATTTAAACGGCGTTCCGTTGATAATAATGGTTACTACTTTTTCCCTTTCGGTACTAATAAAATGTTCCACTTCAGGACGGGCAAGGTCAATTAACGTCGTATTTCCGATCACCTCGTCGTCCCAAGGCTCGTCAATTTTAAGCCAAAGCGAGCTATGGTCGGAAAGTCCTGCGAGTTTGCGAATTTCTTCTCCGTTTATATACTGCTTCTCCCACTCGAAGCGGGTGCCGTCAACGGTGAACGGCAATACATGTCCTGTATGGCCTTCGTTTTGGCCATGAGATTGCTGATTCAACATTTTAAAAAAATTTGAAAACTTTAAAAAAGCCTCCTACTTTTTTCAGTGCAACCGGAGGAAACAGATTGCGCCAGGCTAGAGTTTGCCCGCGGAGTTGGACATGTAAAGATTACATGTTACCTTTGCACAACAAACAAAAGGAAGACGTGAGATGATAAGTCTCATGAAACGAGTCGACCAAACTTATTTTTCCTTTACGCCCAATCAGCAGCGCCACTGTTTTGATTGGGTTTTTTTATGCTGTATCGGCAAAATTATTTTTATTAGTTATTAAATGTTTTTTAAATCGAATGCATATTTCGGATAACTGATTAATTCTTTTCCTTCATTATTATCAATCCAGGCAAATTCCTCGTGACTCAGTTCAACAACACGATTAGTTTTCAATGGCCCAAATATTTCCAACACTTTTTTCATTACGCCTAATTCTTCGCTGTTGAAGAGAAGTTCATCAAATTTTTGTAAACCAACAATCAATTCTCCGTAGTTCCCATTTGTAAATAACTCCAACTCGATGTTTACTAATCCGTCATCACAAAGTTTACTGTACAACAAGTCAAATTGAGCAGGCACAGGCCCAAGTGTAATTGCCTTATAAGTAAGCCCGGTCATGGAAAAACCAGTCAAACTGAAATAATAAAAATCGCAATAAAAAAACAACTTATTCAACTTCGTTTTATACGGACTAATACTCCTACTAAAGAAACTAATCATGTTCGCTATTCTCGTATAATCAGGCTTTTTGTATCCGGAATACTCATTTTCTTTTTCATTTGTGAAAATGTGCTTTGAAAATATAATATCCCAGGCGTTCTTTTTTTGCTCTTCCAATAAGTACTCTGCCCGCTGCGTATATTTTTTCAATTCCTTTTCAGACAAAATATGTGCGCTCGCCTCCAACTGTTTGATAAAATCTTTCGGATGTTTTATCGCCAATATCAAACGTCCATTTGCAATGGACGGAATATCGCCTCCTTCATATAATCTATAACTGTTGGCACCAAAACCGAGTATTTCAGACATCTTGCTTGCCGAAATATCATACTTCTCGCGAATGGCCTTAATCTCTTTCGGAAAAGGTATTCCATACTTTTCCCTATACCTATTATGTACCTGCACCTGATTGATCCGGTCCAATTCATCCGATGTAAATTGTTCTTTCGAATCGTCACACAGGTAATAATGGTATGTAATTTCAAACTCCTCTTTTCTAAAACTCAATTTGATGCCGGGTTCTTTAACCAGCTTCATCGGTTTACCTGTAACGGGACTTTGCATACGGTATATCTTATTTAGTTTTTTTAAATGGATAAGTCATTTTATGCTCCGCCTTATGGAAAGAAATGCAGAGAACACTACCATTCGGCCTACCCATGGAGATCTTGACATAAATCTCCAACTCTTTGATATACTTGCCAAATACCCACATGCTAGCGATACCATACAATGTGTCATCCAGTGGTCCCTCACAAAAATCTTCCACAATCAAGCTTTCAATAGTCTTCTTTCTCATTTGCCATGACATTTCAAGATCAAGCAGTGTTTGTGTGTTTTTCATCCGTTGGTCCCGAAACAGAATATTAAACACACCCATTTTGACCTTAAATTCATTAAGGAACTGCTCTACTTCGATTTGCGTTGCCATGGGTTAGCATATCAATTTTCTGGAGCAAATTTAAAACTATTATTTGAATAAATTCAACTTTAAAGTTGAATTTATTCCATTTTATTCACAATCATGTGCATAAGTACTATTTATGCTATTTCCTAGGCAACTCGTCAATTTCTGTTTCTGTCAAATCACGGGTGAGGTTGTAGCCGATGCGCTGTTCGGAGGGTGACGAGGGTTTCATTGTTTGCAATTTCGTAGGTGATGCGGGTGACGGTATACATATAGGAGTCGAGCTTTGCCTTCATGAAATACAATTCGACTTCTTCCCCTTTGCGGGGTGTCGATGGCGGCCAGACATTGAGCAGGCATTCTTTTCGCATACTGATCTAACGAGACGATGGCGGATGCCGGGAGATTGAAACAGGTCCGGGTGTTCGTAGTTCAGGTCGAGCAAATCATCATATATTCTGACAACGTCGAACTATTTACTTCTTAGTTAAAACCTGGTTAGCTTTTTGAGGATCGTTTATTATTCGCTCCATCTCCGCGTCGATAAGATCACTAATCTCCTGCCGGATATATTCATAATTCCTATGAATAATTGCTGATGTCACGTCCCGGATAATTGGAACCGGTTTATACTGCTTTTGTTCTTGTTGAAGCCCTTCATGGTCATTCAAAATAGCAGCATGAAAAGATTTTAATTCGATTTTTTGCGTCGGATCATCAGCAATCATTCCGACAAATTCACCTGAGCTAAGACTGATGATTTTAGAAGGGGGATGAGGAGCGGTTGATGGAGTCACTCGAACGTGGGAACCGGCAATCGGTAACGTTAGTTATCAGCGGCCGCGAACAAAAG
>JAOQAL010000019.1 GCA_025963615.1 Chitinophagaceae bacterium
ACTTAATATTATTAGCAAACATGATTTCCCGGTCCTTCTTAATATTATAACTGCTATCCATAGCGCTGAACATATCAGGGTGGCCCTTACCATATTCTTTAAGTAACATAAATCCGCCTCCCGACACGCCAACAAAATTTTCTGAATAAAGGCTGTTATTTTTTATATCATCTGCCACCAGGGTATTGAAACGGAAAGATGAATCATAATAAATTTCCCGCTGCGGCAATGAATAACGCACGATCTCTACACTTTTAAGCGCCGAATAGCGGATACGGGATAATATACCCGCTGTTGCATCTTCATTTTCATTGTCTACCGACAAAGCAATATCCTCCACAGAGGAAGAGGGAGGCAACTTGATTTCATTGTATGCAAAGGCCGTATCCCGGCTGTTAAAATGAAACAAAGAATAATTCTGGTTTCTTCCCGATATGGCAACCATCATCCATTCACCACTGTCCGCCAGCTTTACGGTGCTGTTATTGAAATGTTCAATGGGATAATTAAAGAAATCAGTTTGTATTTGCGGTTGTGATAAGTAACGATGATGGTACACATTGCTTAAAAGTAATTCCCAGTTTTCGTTAAACAATAAGGCATGGACCCGGGGAGCCGATGAGGGTACGCTTTCAAACCCCAGCAATAAGATCCTCCGCTTGTTTTCTGATCTTAACAGTAAAAAACTATTTCCGGATTCTTCAAAAGGAAGGCTGTCAATAATTTTATTCTCACTAACCAGTTCGCCATCGGTTGTATAGCGGTTCACCGAAAAAAAAGTTTTTTTTGCAGATGCCAATAACGTCAGCTGATCAAAACAGTTATTTCCGCAGATAAAATATTCCTTAATGCTTGAATCGGTAATGAGTGGGGCGTTAATGGTTCTTATCAGGTTCAGCCTCGAATCATAAATGTCGAAAAAGGGCTGTTTATCGATCAGCCCGGGTGTAGCAGGAACTTTAATTGTTTTCTTTCCCCGGTATCGTTGCAACCAGTAATGGTTACCTGCTTTTCCAATTGGTTCAAAGTGATCAGTCTGGTAATAATTAATGACGGGAGAATACAAAACTCTTTGCGCTGCAAGGTTGTTGATGCAGAAAATTAATAAGACAGTCATATAGCCCGTCATCCTTCGCATATCCACGGTATCATTATAAAGTTAATGTTTTTTCGAAAAAATATCGGGATGGGATTTTTCAACCCCTTTTTTCATAGGCCTTAATCCCCTCCCGGAAGAGCCTGTCCCGCCTCAGGCTCTTTGCGTTCTTTGCTTCTTTGCGTGAAATATTCCTTAGCGTCCTTTGCTTTTTTGCGCCCATTGCATGAAATATTCCTTTGCGTGAAATATCCAAAGCATATGAGGCTCGTCTTAACCGTACATCTCTTTGCGTCCTTTGCTTCTTTGCGCCCTTTGCGTGAAACATTCTTTTTGCTCCAATTCATTTTAAACCATCAACTATTTGTAATTTGAATTTTAAATCACCTTACATGAAAGGCTTGCTGTTATTTTCATTGGCTGTCATTACCCTGCAGTCATTCGGGCAAAATAAAACCCCCGATAGTCTATACCATGAAAAATATCGCCCCCAATTTCATTTTTCACCCGCAAAAAACTGGACCAATGATCCGAATGGTCTTGTGTACCTGGATGGGGAATACCATTTATTTTACCAGTATAATCCTTTTGGAAATGAATGGGGTCACATGAGCTGGGGCCATGCAGTAAGTAAAGACCTTGTGAGCTGGAAGCAATTGCCCGTTGCGATTGCTGAAGAAGGCAATACCATGATCTTTTCAGGAAGCTGTGTGATAGATAAAAACAATACGGCAGGTTTTGCCACAAAGCCCGGCCAGGTGGCCATGGTAGCTGTTTATACGGCGCATATTACACTTAACAATCTGAAACAGGACAGTACCTTACAAAATCAGCATATCGCTTATAGTCTTGACCACGGCAGAACCTGGACAAAATATAAAGGCAACCCCGTGCTCGACCTGGGCAGGAAAGATTTTCGCGACCCAAAAGTATTCTGGTATGAAAAAGGAAAAAAATGGATCATGACCGTTGTATTTCCACACGAACATATAGTTCAGCTCTATTCATCCCCCGATTTAAAGCAATGGACATACATGAGTGATTTTGGTCCGGCAGGTGATATCAATGGGATTTGGGAATGTTCCGACCTGTTGCAGGTTCCTGTAAAAGGAAAAACCAATCAATACAAATGGGTGCTCTTAAATTCTGTTTCTACCACCATGCAATATTTTATCGGTGAGTTTGATGGAAAAGTCTTTCATAATGAAATTCCGGATGGCCATATTGTACGTCCCGACTACGGTGCAGATTTTTATGCCGGCATTACATACAATAATTTACCGGCAGGCAGTTTGCCTGTTTTAATAGGCTGGGCCAATAACTGGAGTTATGCAGGTTCCATTCCAACCTTTCCCTGGAAGAGCATAATGTCAATACCAAGAACCTTGCAGGTAACTAAAATAAATGGTGAGTGGGCATTGCTGGAGCAACCGGTTGCCGCTTTAAAAAATTACCGGTTGAAGCCAGTGCAGTTTGAAAATATAAAATTTAATGGCTCGAAACTGTTGCCGGTACAAGGTCAACAAATGGAAATGGAAATAACAATGGATCCCGGCAGAGATGATAGCTGCGGTATAAAGTTTGCTGTTGGCAATTCCCACTATTTTACCATTGGCTATGCCGAACGTTCACAGGAATTATATATTGACCGCAGTAACAGTGGCGATACCAGTTTTCACCCGGATTTTAAAAATTGGTTGAAGACAAGTACAGCAATTCCTGAAAACAATAACAAAATAAAGCTGCATATTTTCTTCGACAAAAGTATCATAGAGGTCTTTGCGGATGATGGTCAGGTAGTGATAACAGAGCAAATATTTCCTGACGAAAAAAACAAGGCTGTTGTGCTTACCAGTACAAACGGGAAAACTGTTTTTGACCATATAAAAGTATGGCAGTTAAAATCATCGTGGGATCTCCGATAATCCTGACTTTAATGGGTTGACGGGGATTTTGACGTAGTTGTTTACCCGCATAATAAAATATTCATGGAATTTCCTTATACCAAATGTCTCTTTTAGAGAATACAGCTAACATGAAAAAGATTCCGTGTTAATCAGCCAGATACCCATCATCCTTGCTCTATTTTTATGCATTGCATTACCTTCGCAGCACTTAAAATAAGTTGATATGAAGTTTCGGAATTTTAAAATGGTTGATTATGTGGTGTATGGTCGTGGTTGCTTCAGCCAGTTAGACGAAATAGTAGCCCCACGCCGTAAAGAAGGCAAGCCCATTATTTTTCTGATAGATCATTTTTTCTCCGGTAAGCCGCTGGTCAACCGGATTCCTTTGCGTGGCAACGATAAAATAATTTTCGCTGATGTTACTTACGAGCCCAAGACAACACAGGTAGATAAACTGGCCCAGCAATTAAAAGATGAGTTTGGCAGCATCAGTGGTATTATTGGTATTGGTGGCGGGAGTACGATGGACCTGGCCAAAGCGGTTTCGCTCATGATGACCAATCCCGGTTCCTCGGCGGATTACCAGGGTTGGGATCTGGTAAAAAAATCCGGCGTTTATAAAGCAGGTATACCAACCCTCAGCGGAACGGGCGCTGAAGTGTCCCGTACCACGGTATTAACGGGGCCCACCCGAAAACTGGGAATGAA
>JAOQAL010000029.1 GCA_025963615.1 Chitinophagaceae bacterium
ACAACATGTATCGCTGCCGCAAACCATTCAATTACTTTTACGCTTCAATTTTCGATATTACTTTTGCCCGATGCAGGAAATAATAGATTCTATAAAAAGTCTTTACAAGGATTGGAAGGGGATTTCACCCGCTTCCATCGATGTGTTGCAGCAAAGTGGCAGTGAACGCCGTTACTTCCGTCTTCATGGCAACGATGGTTCGGTAATAGGAACCTATGGCGCCAACATACAAGAAAATGAAACCTTTATTTATTTTTCCCAACAATTCAGAAATAAAAATTTAGCCGTTCCTGAAATCTTCCGCATTAGTAACGATCAACTGCTTTACCTGCAGGAAGACTTCGGTGATATATCATTATTAAACAGGCTGGAAACGGAGGGTTTTTCTGATACCATTTACCAACTTTTTAAGAAAAGTCTTGAGGTACTGGCTAATCTCCAGATAAAGGGAGACGCAGGCCTGGATTACCGTTATTGCCTTACCAATCAAATTTTCGGTAAACAGGCCATCATGGCCGATCTACTTTATTTTAAGTACTATTTCCTCGATGCTTTACGCAAGCCTTATGACAAACAAAAACTGATTGATGATTTTGAGGCCTTGAGCAATTACCTTACTCATACAGAGTACAAATATTTTATGTTCCGCGATTTTCAAAGCAGGAACATTATGGTAAAGGACAATAACGCTGCTGACAGTACGGTTCATTTTATAGATTACCAGGGTGGCATGAAAGGAGCGCCACAATATGATGTAGCCAGCCTGCTTTGGCAGGCGAGGGCCAACCTGCCGGAGGAATGGAAGGAAAATTTGCTGACTGATTATATCCATGCATTTGAAAACACGATTAACGAGACCATTGACAGCGCCGTTTTCCGCAGCCAGTACAATGGTTATGTACTGATACGCCTGTTACAGGTTTTAGGCGCATATGGTTTCCGGGGATTGTTTGAACGTAAAGCGCAATTTCTTACCAGTATCCCGCTCGCACTAAACAACCTGAAAGAATTTCTACAAAAGCAAAGTTTGGGTATTTCTGTTCCTGAATTCAGAAGGGTGTTGGATATTTGCATATCGGATGAAATCATTCATCATTTTACACCCGTACAGGCAACTGCAGAAACGCCATTACTAGTTAAGATCAACAGTTTTTCATACAAAAAAGGAATACCACCAGATGACAGCGGTAATGGCGGTGGTTTTGTTTTTGATTGCCGTGGTATTTTAAATCCGGGCCGTATTATCAGTATGAAAACACAAACCGGCCGCGATAAGGAAGTAAAAGATTACCTGGAACAGCAAACACAGATGCCCGAATTTTTAAACAGCATCTTCGATATCGTTGATATTTCTGTTGAAGATTATATTAACCGTGGTTTTGAAAGCCTAGTAATTAATTTTGGATGCACCGGTGGGCAGCATCGAAGCGTTTATGCCGCGGATGCCATAGCAAGTCATTTAAGAAATAAATTCAAGGTGAAAATTGAATTGAAACATATCGAACAGGAAAGTAAAAACTGGTTAAATCCCCTCCCGGAAAAAAATAAATGAAAGCAATGATATTTAGTGCCGGCTTAGGCACCCGTTTCAAGCCCTGGACAGACAAACATCCCAAAGCGCTTGCTTTGGTGAATGATAAAACATTATTGCAACGCAATATTGAATATCTTCAGCGTAACGGCATTAAAGATGTGATTATAAATGTCCATCATTTTGCAGACCAGATAACATCTGCCATAGCAAAAAATAAAGGCTGGGGCAGTTCGATTGCTATCAGTGATGAAAGCAGTGAAGTGCTGGAAACGGGAGGCGGCCTGTTAAAAGCAAAAGATCTTTTTCAACCGGGTGAAAAATTCATCACCTGCAATGTTGATATTCTTACCAACCTTGATATTTCGAAACTCCTTGCTTTTCATGAGGAGAAGAAAGCGTTGATCAGCTTTGCGGTTACGAACCGGAAAACATCCCGCTATCTTTTATTTGATGACGATAGCAGGCTTTGTGGCTGGCGAAATGTAAAAACAGGTGAGGAAAAAGGCCCCATCACGGAACTTCATTCTCCCCTTTTTCCGGCGGAGGGAACCCGAAACCCTGTAATTGAAAAAGCCTATAGCTGTGTCGCCGTATTTGAATATGATATTTTCAACCTCATTCCTTTTACGGGAAAATTCTCATTAATAGATGTTTATCTCGCCTTAGCCGCCAACCATCGCATTTATGGTTACGATCACAGCGGTGATCAAATAGTAGATGTAGGAAAACCTGAAAGTATTTCTATAGCTGAATCAATTTTTCAGTAGATATTGCTTATAACTGTTGCGTGACTACTTACTTGCATTCATTTGTTTTAACTTACAGCCCTCTATAATTAATATTAAAAAATATGAAGAAAATCATTTTAAGTTTTTGTGGAATTATGATGTTAATCATTTCGTTTGCACAGCAGCAACAGTCTGTGTACAACAACCGGGAAGCATTTAATCCACAATTTTATCCTTACCCCGGCAATGATTTCCGCAGTGCGAGTGGCGAACCAGGACCCCGTTACTGGCAAAATCATGCTGATTATAAAATTGATTGCACACTGGACACCGCGAATCATGGTGTAAGCGGTCATGTTGAAATAACCTATACCAATAACAGCCCGGATAACCTGAAATTTTTATGGCTGCAGGTGGATCAGAATATTTACAAAAAAGATTCCCGTGCTTCGTTTACAACTACCCAGACAGGTGGCCGTTGGGCCAACGCAAAATTTACCGAAGGTGATGTTATAAAATCTATCACAGTAGATGATAACGGGAAAAAATATACGGCTAAATTCAACAGCACCGATACCCGGATGCAGGTCTGGTTGCAGGACGCCCTAAAATCCTCCGGTGGCAAGGTAAAAGTGTCCATTGACTTTCAGTTTGAAGTTCCTGAAAGAGGAACTGACAGGATGGGAAGATTAAAAACAAAAAACGGATGGATCTATGAAATAGCACAATGGTTTCCGCGTCTATGCGTGTATGATGATATACAGGGATGGAATACATTGCCTTACCTGGGTGCCGGTGAATTTTATTTAGAGTATGGTGACTTTGAATACAGCATTACAGCGCCTTCTAACCTGGTTGTTACCGGCTCGGGCGAATTGCAAAACCCCCAGGATTGTTTAACCGCCGATCAGTTGAAACGTTATAATGAAGCCAAGGGGAGCGAAAAAACAGTGGTAATTAAAAGTGAAAAAGAAATAAATGATAAGAATGCAAAATCCAAAGCAGCACTATCTACCTGGAAATTTAAGATAAAGCAAGCAAGGGATGTAGCCTGGGCTGCCTCAAAAGCTTTTATCTGGGATGCCGCTAAGATTAATTTACCCAGCGGAAAGAATTGTATGGCTGCCAGTGTTTATCCTGTAGAAAGCATAAAGAAAAATGGATGGCAGCGCAGCACTGAAATGGTTAAGGGCTCTATTGAATTCAATTCAAAAACCTGGTATGAATTCCCTTATCCTGTTGCAACCAATGTAGCCGGTACGGTTGCTGGTATGGAATATCCCGGCATTGTTTTCTGCAGTTCCGGAAGTTCGGGTGCTGGTTTATGGGGGGTGACGGATCATGAATTGGGACATACCTGGTTCCCGATGATCGTGGGCAGCAATGAAAGAAAGTATGCATGGATGGATGAGGGTTTCAATACGTTCATTAATGATTTTTCTACGGAATCATTTAATAAAGGAGAGTTTAAAGAACAAGGTTTTTTTAATGATCCCAATTCCCCTTTCATGGTAAAATATGTGTTCGGTGAAAAAATGGATGGGCTTTATAATATTCCGGAAGTAATACAACAGGATAACCTGGGTGTAGCCGCTTATATGAAACCCTCCATGATGCTTCACCAGCTGCGTGAAAATATTTTAGATTCCGCAAGATTTGATGCGGCATTCCGCGAATACATTAACCGCTGGGCTTTTAAACATCCAACGCCCTGGGATTTTTTTCATACCATAGAAAATGTAAGCGGTGAGGACCTCTCCTGGTTTTGGCGCAGTTGGGTATTAAATACCTGGAAACTGGACCAGGCCGTGAAAGATGTAAAATATGTAAAGGATAAACCTGAGAACGGAGCACTGGTGACTATTCAGAATATGGAAAAGATGCCGATGCCAGTTACCGCGTTAATAAAAGAAGCCAATGGCAAAGAACATCAAATAAGTCTTCCGGTAGAAATATGGCAACGGGGTGCTGAATGGACATTCAGCGTGCCTTCAACCAGTGAAATAAAAGAAGTAGTTCTTGACCCTGACAAGAAATTACCTGACCAAAACCGGGATAATAATAGCTGGAAAAAAGCCTTTTAGTAAGAAAGCGTCGAGCGGCCAGCTACGAGCTGCGAGAAGAAGAAAGCTTCGAGCTGCGAGCTATAAGCTGCGAGACTGAAGTAAGTTACCGAACTATAGGTCTTGAAGCTTGCAGCTCACAGCTCGAAGCGTTTATTAAGTTACTCAACTATAGGTCTTGAAGCTTGCAGCTCGCAGCTCATAGCTCGCAGCTTTTCTTATGTTGGCGGGTATTGCTTATTTTTACAGGTACTATATGTTTGAAGAACTTTTTAAAAATATCCGGCAAAAAATTGCGATTACTGAAAAAGAAGAAGATATCTGCCGCTCATTGTTCATCCCAAAAAAATTCAGGAAAAAACAATACCTGCTGCAGCAAGGTGATGTGTGCAAATACACCGCATTTGTTGAAAAAGGGCTACTTCGTTCCTACATCATTGACGATAAAGGTACCGAACTGATTATGCAGTTTGCGCCCGAAGGCTGGTGGATCGGCGATCTCTATAGTAGTCTTACCGGGGAAGTCACAGAATATAATATTGATGCTATTGAAAACACGGAAACTTTATTATTAACGAACCAGGGATACGAACAATTAATGCAGCAGGCCCCGGTTTTTGAACGTTATTTCCGCCTGCTGATACAAAACAGTTTCATTGCTATGCAGCGGCGGCTGAAAGGAAATATTATTCTTAACGCCGAAGAAAAATATAAAAACTTCATCCATCTCTATCCCAATATAGTGCAACGGGTGCCTCAGCATAATATCGCTTCTTTTTTAGGCATTACACCCGAATCGCTAAGCCGCATCCGGCGGCAGATGACAGAGCGCTGAAAACTCTTAACCTACATCAACTTTTTTTCTTATCCTGTATCATTGGAGGTTGCCTGGGTAACGGCATAATTTTGTTTTGTAAAACAAGTGCCATGGCAACACAAAGAACGATCGCCATTATCGGGGCCTGTAGTGCCAATGGAAAGATTGCATCGAAAAAGCTGGCTTCAGGGAATACGCGGGTACTGCTGGCCGATGAAAATATGGAGGATCTTGTTCTATTGAAGAATGAAATTGAAGCAGGGCATTCCGGGGTGGAAGTGGAAATAAAGGAATGTATTAAAGAAGCGGGATGGGAGGCTGACATCGTTGTGCTGGCATTAAACTGGCAGGCCGAAAAGGAAATATTTACAATGATTAAACCCTTTATGACCGGAAAGACCGTGATTAGTTTTTCCAAAGATAATAATTGCCTTTTGCCTTATTCAAAAGTGATAAGCATAAAAGAAGATCGTAAGGATTGGGCCAATGAAATGGAAGAACAAATCAATAATGATTTCTGAATTGAACAATAAATAAAAAACAATAAACAAATTGATTATGTCAACTACAACCTGGGCTTTGGATCCCACACACAGTGAAGTACTTTTTAAAGTGAAGCACCTTATGATCACCAATGTAACCGGAAGCTTTACTATTGTCAAGGCCTCTATTGAAACAAAAGACAACGATTTCGCCCATGCGAAAGTTTCTTTTATCGCTGATGCGGCTTCTGTAACCACGAATAATGAACAAAGAGATGCCCACCTGAAAACCGGTGATTTCTTTGAACCGGAAAAATATCCCGAATTAAAATTTGAGGCCACCGATTATACTGCCGCTACCGGAAAAATAACCGGCATCCTGACAATTAAAGGTATCAGCAAACCGGTGACATTCGATGTAGAGTTTCATGGCACGAATAAAGATCCGTGGGGAAATGAAAAAGCGGGTTTTTCTTTAAAAGGAAAGATCAGTAGAAAAGACTGGAACCTGAACTGGAATGCAGCATTGGAATCTGGCGGTGTATTGGTAAGTGACGAAGTAAAAATAGATGCTGAAGTACAGTTTGTAAAGGCAGCGTAAAAATCACAAGGGATGGCAGATGGCAGATTTTTCGCAGATTAAATCGAGAAGCGACTGTATCCATTGGTGTAAATAATGATTGTGCATCCCAAGCCGGTTGTAGATTGAGGGTAACGGAATAGTCCTGTTATCTTTTTATATTATTCAACCCGCTTTGCGGGTAGTCGAACCTGTTGTAATGATAGCCCCCGGTTGCAAACCGGGGGCTATTCAAATTGAAGCCCTGCGGGCTTAACAGCAATAGCTAACCGATGAAAAAAACAAATAGTTTCCGACTGTGAAAAGTTGCAAACCTGGCTATACAAATTAAACCGATGGGCTAAGAAAGTAATAAGGGTTGCCAACCTTAAAGAGATTACTCTTGTTTTTTAGAGTCCTTTAAAAGGTTGGCAACCCTTTTCACAAGCTATTGGAGCTATTCGAACTAAAATCCTATTGTGTAAATTTTTCTGAATTACTTACGAAGGCAATCTGCTTACTATCCGGTGACCAGGATGGAACATTAATAGTTCCCTGCCCGCCATAGAGATATGCAATAACACGGGGAGCTGCCGGCGCTGCAACTGACATCAATCTCAGCATGACCCGCTTGTAAGATGGATGTCCCGCTGGTTCAATATCAGGAGGAAATGATATCATAACCATCCATTTGCCATCCGGTGAAATATGAGGGAACCAGTTATTATATTCATCAAAAGTAAGTTGCTCTTTACCTGAACCATCTGGTTTCATTCTCCACACCTGCATCGTACCGGTTGGGTTCGCATTGTAATAAATATATTTTCCATCAGGCGAATATTCGGGACCGTCTACATGGCCGCTGGTATTATTGGTTAAAGCAGTCTCTTGTCCATTACTCACTGATACCTTATAAAGATTATAAATTTTACTGCCGTTCCGCTGACCTACAACGGCCACCTCCTTTCCATTAGGATTCCATCCATGCCAGTAAGAAGGTGTACTTTCTGTAATTAACTTTGGTTTACCTCCTTCCAGCGGAAGAACATATACGGTAGATCCTCCACCTGGTAACCCGGTCCGCTGGCTGCTAACCGCAAGCATTTTTCCATCAAATGAAATACCGTGATCATTATTATTCCGTATAACAGTATCCGTATTTAATTTTTCCGTCACTCCGCCTTCTACCGGAATTTTATACAGTGAACCATTTTCGTTAAAGAGTAGTTTTTTTCCATCCGGCATCCAGTTTGGAGCTTCAAAACGACCTGTCGATTCATGAATAACTTTTCGTTTGCCATCAAAGACATTTATTGTTTCCAGCCGGCAACCCAGCCAGCCCTGCTTATCCGGGCTGTAGTCATTGGGCACGGGCCTGTCAATGCGGACATTCCATATACGAACCGTTTCAACAGTATTTGAGTCGTGCGAACAAATGAATAAACCTGCCAGTATCGAATCAGGCATATCCGGCATTTCATGGGAGCCAATTATCTGCAAAGGTTCACCGGGATTTGCAACGCGCATAGTAATTTTTTTTCCACTACGCTCCAGTTGAATAACCTGTAAACTTTTTTTGGGAAAAAATATTTCATCCTGTGGATCCCGCATATGCGCGCCCCGTAACACACGCCATTGCAGGACGGTCAAACCATCTCCATGTGATGTTGCGCTGACATGGGCTGCGTCATCCAATGCCGATTCCCGAATCATCCAGCCAGCTTTTCTGTGACCAATAGCACTCTGGCCTTCAAATTCAAAATTGGCAGTAAGAATAAAATCACCACTCAGTTTTTTATACAGGAACTGGAATTCATCCCTGTTAAACCAGATATTATATCCTGATCCACGCATGGTATAGGTTTGCGTAGCGGCATCATACTGCGAGCTACCCGCATTTTTAGGATGACCAATATCAGTATTTTTTTGGAAAACACCGAGTGAACTGGTTTGTGCCAGGCAAACCGTTGAAATAAAAATAAGAAGGAAGGCGAAAATCATTTTCATAAAAATTCATTTTGGATTTACGAGTGGATTATTTAGAAATCTATTTTATAAACTTATGAACAAAACTTCACGTATTGTTTTCAAATTTGTAGCAACCTCAATTTTTCGAAGGGTTCATGAACTTTTGAACTAATAAACTTCTAAACTCCAAAGACATTCTCTGTGCCTCCGTGTCCCTGTGCCGCTGTGTTTCAAAACATTTCACCTCTAAAATGCCTAAGTAATAATTTGACTTCCAGGTTATTGGAGGGATAAAATACAATTTTGGAACACTAAGACACCGAGTCACGGAGGCACGGAGGACGACTAGGATTATAAGTTTCGGGTTTCCGAAAACTCAAGCCACCCTAATTTATCGAAGGGTTCATGAACTTTTGAACTAATAAACTTCTAAACTTGTAAACTTATCTCTGTGTCTCTCTGTGCCACCGAGCCTCCGTGGTTCAAAACTCTGAAAACAGCACGGCGTTTTAAACCAGGCAGACTTTATTTGCACAAGTAGCCGGAAAATTATTACTCTGTTGTAACTTTTCACAAAAGTTATTTATGAAAAACAGTTTTTTTTCGTTTCTGCTGATACCTTTTTTTTCCCTTGCTATCATCATTTGCCATGCA
>JAOQAL010000031.1 GCA_025963615.1 Chitinophagaceae bacterium
CCGGCACCAGGTACACCAGAGGTACCCACCGTAACACCGGCCGCTTTACCTTGTAAAAGCGATTCTACGTTTGAACCCGGGTTAGCCAGCAATTCTTTCGTATTGACTACCGCTACAGCACCGGTAATATCTTTTTTACGTTGGGCGGAATACCCTGTAACAATTACTTCATTCAGGTTGGCGGACTGAATTTTCAGGCCCACATCAACAACCCCTTTCCCAGCAATGTTTACTTCGCTGGTTTCATAACCAACGTAAGAAACCACCAATGAGTTTTGATTATTGGGGACATTAATTGAAAAACTACCGTCGGATCCCGTAGTAGTGGCAATGTTAGTTCCTTTCACGGAAACCGTTGCTCCAAAAACAGGCTGGTTGTCAGGCCCTGTAATTTTACCAGTGATTGTCTTTTGTGCGAAAACAGCTAGAGAAAAGAAAATTAAACTAAAGGTTATAGCAAAACCTTTTGCAGTTAGATTGGCAAGCATAAGCATTTAAAGTTTTGAGTAGTGTTAATGAATACCCAATGAAGGTATTGAGTTTTACAATATTTCTTAACTTTTTCTTATAAAATCTTAAAAAAAATTATAAAAGTTCACGATCGTTCGTTTTTGTTAAGATAAATAAATTTCCCTATAACTATGTTTAAATCAATAATCGAGAGCGTTTTTCAATCACCAACGTATTACGGCAGAATACAGAATTGAAAAATTATTAGTGGGAAAAATAGCTGACTGATTGTTTGGAATAATCAACCATGTATAGACGCAGTTGGTGCTATAGCACCGATAAATAATAATTCCCTTGCCCGCATTTATATTTATAATTAAACACTCCCGGTTCACCACTTTTTAATTAATCAAATCAACAGGGGCAGAATGCCCGGTTTGAATGCCATCATTTACTCATAATTAGATACTTCACTATTATAGCATGAGCTAACTAAGACCACCATGATAGGAATTAAAAAATCCTTTATCATCCTCAGCTATAAAAAAAAGAGGCGGGACTTAACCTGCCTCTTTCAAAAATTTAAAATCGAAAATTAATATCCGGGATTTTGAGTCAATACTGAAGCGCCCGCCGTCACACTCTTATCAATCTCGGCTTGTGGAATCGGTAAAACCTCATTCTTACCAGCTGTAAAAGTTGCCCCTTTAATAAGTAGATAGCCACTCACATTTGCTTCGTGCTGGGCATATGCATTCAATTCTGCTGCCGCTGTTCCCCAACGGGCCAGATCGAAAAACCGATGGCCTTCCAAAGCCAACTCTAATCGTCTTTCAAAATAAAGAGCCCTTCTTGCAAAATCCTGGCCGCCTGCTACAAAGGCACCGGCGGGATATAATCCAATTTTGTAAACTGCTGGTGATGCCTGAACAAATCCGGTCGGATCGGCAGCCCTGGCACGTATCATGTTAACATAAGTTTGTGCCTGATCCAGGCTACCAGCTTCAATTTCCACTTCTGCTGCCCAAAGTATCACGTCAGCAAAACGAATTAAATTCACATTGTTGGCGGTGTAACCGGGGGTCCAGGATGAATTGTCCGTTAAGACGCCTGCCTGGCTTTTATAATATAAATTCTTCATAGCTACATAAGGACCTGCACTAGCCTGGTTGCGGATCCAATCTGAACCGGGCATAGGACCAAAGTCAAGGAATGGTATTCCACGACGGCCAACTGTCCAGTCAAGCCGTGGGTCAACTGCAGTCGTGTTGTCCGGAGTATATGGATCGTTTGAGGAAGCACCCTGATCACTTTTTAAGTCCGTATTACTAAAGCTTCCGTCCAAAAATGGCAATCCGGCTGCGTCAACTTTAAATGAATTTGCCAAACCAAAAGAAGGTTGAAAAAATCCGCAACAACCGCCTGGACCGGTTCCATAAGGGAAATTGAGAACATCCCCCGCATTTGCATTACCTGCACCAGAACCATCATTAACAGACATCTGGGCCGCGAAAACGCTTTCCTGGCTGTTTTTCTTAGCCGGATTAAAATTATCGGCAAAGTGACTGGTCAATCCATATTTAACGCCACTTGAAGTCTTACCACTGGCGATAATGGTAACCAACAAAGCCTGTGCCTCCGTATATTTCTTTTCGTATAAGAATGTTTTTGCCAGATAACTTGCAGCGGCCCATCTATTAGCCCGCCCGTACTGACCGCTAAAGGCACCACTAGTATAATCTTCCGGCAGATTATCATATGCATATTGGAAATCCGCTTCAATATTTGGAAATACATCAACCGTATTGGGAACCAGGAAATTTCCTTCAGTATACGAAATCGTTTCATCTATCCAGGGAACATTTCCAAACAGCTTCTTTAACTCAAACATATAATGCCCGCGTAGGAATCTTGATTCAGCAGTAACCTGGGTAATATCTTCTGCTGACATATCGGTTGCCAGGGCCATTAAACGGAGTGTCTCATTAGCCCGCTGAACACCATCATACCGTGCTTGCCAAACATCTGCCAGGTAGTCATTGGAAGCATTTACATTCCATGTTTCAATTGGAGTGATCAGGTTCTGGTCACCCGGATCGGATCCTTTATGAGCATCCGCCCCCGCTACACTACCATATACCCAGTTACTGGCAGCAGTTGCCCATGGCCCATTATTTTGACCCGCA
>JAOQAL010000099.1 GCA_025963615.1 Chitinophagaceae bacterium
AGTAGTACTTCAGCCCCATCAAGGAACCAGCCCGAAAACAGCCTGTCCCGATTTTTTCGGGACGCTGTTATCCCCGCCTGTCTGGCCGGCAGGGTTTTCGGGGGGCCTTTTTGTCGCAGATCCCGGTGCCTATCAGGAATTCTTTTTTGCCAAATAAAAAGCAAGTATTGGCGAAAAAATATTTGATCCGGATTTTTATTTTGCCAAAATAATTTTCCCGCATAATTCTGTTCTGTAAAAATCAAGGGAGTAGCGATAAACCGCTGAAGTCACAGTAGCACAAAAGCCTCATCAGGGAACCATCCGGAAAACGCGGCGTATTCGTTTTCCGGTGGCTTTTTTTGGTTACTTTTTTTTCCACAAAAAAAAGTAATAGAAAGAAATTGCTGATGATTAAGAAAGTTGCCTTGGCCAAACAAAAAGGAAAAAGCAACCAAAAGCTCAACGAAGATTTAAAAATGAATGGTGATCATATTGACCTTCGGTTTGTTTAAAGCCATTTTCCCTTTTGAATCTTTGCCCAGCTTGATTTTATACCCATGTGAATATCTCTTACCTTGACGCCAATGCGGTGACTATCGTGACTACTTTTTTTCCACAAAAAAAAGTAAGAGAAAAATAAAAAGACACAGCAGTTTGAATAGCATGTCACAAGTAACAAAAGCATTTTCAATTATTAATAAGCCGGAAGGAAATTCCTAATAATCTCCACTGTTTTTTGCTCCAGCAATTTGGCCGCATGATCCATACGCTCCTGTACACTTAGCGATTCTCCGATAGGGAATACACTAGATAAACCCGCTTTTTTTATATCGTCCCCATTTAATTCAAGCTTTCCGCATAACGCCATCACCGGGATATTTCTCTCATAAGCCAACGCGGCAATTCTCCCGATTACTTTTCCTTCCAGGCTTTGCCGGTCTATTTTTCCTTCACCGGTAATTACCAGTCCCGCATTTTTTATCTCCTTTTCAATATTGCTTACGGAAAGTATCATATCCATCCCCTGTTTCAATTCCACATCAAAAAAAGGAATCAATGAGGCTGCTATACCCCCGGCAGCCCCGGAACCTTTGATATTCGCAACATCCTTACCAGTTTGCTGCAGTAATACGGTTGCCAGACTCTTTAAGCCATCATCTAAAAATTTCACCTGTTCTGCATTGGCTCCTTTTTGTGGAGCATAGATAAATGATGCCCCATTGGGACCGCACAAAACATTTTGTACATCACAGGCTATTTCGAATTTTATTGCTGGCAAGGGCGGGGAAATGATTTTTCTTATGGCAGAAAGATTTTCTCCATTCGCTTTCAGTAAATTATTGTTCAGATCCAATAACTGGAAACCCAGTGCCTCCAAAATGCCGGTTCCGCCATCATTGGTGGCGCTGCCACCTAGACCTAAAATAATTTTGGTGGCGCCTTTTGCAATGGCATCTTTGATCAATAGGCCGGTTCCGCAGGTAGAGGTCAATAAAGGATTGCGTTCCTCATCCTTCAGTAAAACGAGACCGCTGGTAACGGCGATTTCTATAATAGCTGTTTTTGTTTTTTCATTCCATTGATAAGAAGCGTTGATCCTTCTATTTAAAGGATCTGTAGCAACACATGAAATACTTTCTGTTTGCAGGTAGTACTGCATAACGCTTGCAAAACCATCACCGCCATCTGCCATCGGAAATGAAACGGCTTCTGTATTTTTATCAACATGCTTAATGCCTGCTGTTATAGCCTTACATGCCTCAAATGCGGTAAGGCTTCCTTTAAATTTATCCGGGGCAATAATGATTTTCATCCGCTTGTTTTATTTCTTTTTTTTGGCTGCTTCAACGGCGCATTATCTTTCCAGCGCCACAAATGCACACAGGCATAAGTTCTGTACGGACTCCATTTGTTTGAAATGCGAAGTAAATCTTCTTTGAATTTCTTTTTGTCCGTCCGGTCAAGTTTATATAAACCGATCATCGCATTTTGTATACCCAGGTCATCGATGGCAAATACATCTTCCCGCCCAAGGGCAAACATCAGTAACATTTCTACCGTCCAGCGGCCAACACCTTTAATGGGTGTGAGGTAGGCAATCACTTCTTCATTATCCATTTTATGCAGCTTCAAAGGATTCATGCCATACGCTATTTCAAACTGCGCTACGTTTTTTACATAACCCACTTTGGCATTCGACAAACCAATACCCCGCAGGGTTTCAGAAGGAGTATCCAGTATTTGTTGTGGTGTCGGTTCTTTGCCCGCAAATAACTTGATAAACCGGGCATATATCACATCGGCTACTTTTGCAGAAAGCTGTTGGCTCATAATGGAAGCGCAGAGATAGATGCAGATATTCTTACGTTTTTTTAGTTTATGCGGCTCGCCGGCTTCTATCAGCCTGCCTAATTTTTTATCTTTAGAAAGGTGCGGAATATAATGCATAAAGGGTTTCAGAATTAGTAAGAAAGATGGAAGACAAAATAAAGATAGCTTTTAAATTTGTGCTATGGTACGGGAAATGATTCCTACAAAAGATGGTTCCTTTACTATCGCTGTTCCCGGAATGAATGCCACCTATCATTCTGTACATGTTGCCATCCGGGAATCGCAGCATGTTTTTATCGAAGCCGGATTACGTTATGCATCGGAACGGCTAAACCGGCAGGTTACGTTATACCTGCTTGAAATAGGTTTGGGTACGGGCTTAAACGCATTGCTCTCATTGATGGAAATTGAAAAGATGCAGTATCAAATTCATTATAGAGCGATCGAACCCTTTCCCCTGTTGACACAGGAAATTGCCGGATTAAACTATTGCGAACGGTTAAACCGGCCGGACCTTTTGGAAGTATTCACCACGCTTCATGCCTGTGAATGGGAAAGAGACATTTCACTTAATTCCTTTTTTACCATTCACAAAACCAGGCAATCCTTCTTGCATTTCACAATGACC